>DPSI01000569.1 GCA_003527165.1 Pseudomonas sp. | reverse complement strand
CGCATCAACGTCGGCTTGGGTAATATCTTGACGACCGTAGGGAATCACGACTCAGATGCTCCCGATCTTGTCGTAGTTGCGGTCTATCCAGGCATGCAATTCTTCGTCGGACATCCACTCTTTATTGTTGTCGCTTGCATAGACAAAGCCTTCCGGGACCTTTTTCCCGTCCTTGATGCGCTTCTCGCAGGTAGCCCAATCGTGGATGGTTGGCAGGATTTTGAAGTGCTCGGGGTACTCGTAGGTGTAGTAGGCGTCCTCGGCACTGATCATTTGCTCGTGCAGCTTCTCGCCGGGCCGGATGCCGACAAGCTCCTGCTTCGCCTCCGGCGCCACCACACGGGCCAGTTCGGTGACCTTCATTGACGGGATTTTCTTCACGTAGATCTCGCCGCCCACCATGTCCTCAAAGGCGTGCCACACCAGCTCGACGCCCTCCTCCAAGGAAATCATGAATCGAGTCATGCGCTCGTCTGTGATCGGCAATACGCCCTTGTCCTTGATCGACATGAAAAACGGAATCACCGAACCACGTGAACCCATCACATTGCCGTAGCGGACCACGGAAAAACGAGTGCCGTGCTCGCCGGAGTAAGAGTTGCCAGCCACGAATAGCTTGTCTGAAGCCAGCTTGGTCGCGCCGTACAGGTTGATCGGACTGCTCGCCTTGTCAGTGGACAAAGCCACCACGCCTTTCACGCCCTTGTCGATGCAGGCATCGATGAGGTTCATCGCGCCGTCGACGTTGGTCTTTACGCACTCAAAGGGGTTGTACTCGGCGGTAGGAACGATCTTGGTAGCAGCGGCATGTACAACATAATCGACGCCATCCAGCGCCCGATACAGACGGTCCTTGTCACGCACATCGCCGATGAAGAAGCGCACACGCTTGTCACCCTCGAACTTCTTGGCCATATCCCACTGCTTCATCTCGTCACGAGAGAAGATGATGATTTTCTTTGGGTTGTACTTGGCGAGGGTCATCGGCACGAATGTGTTGCCGAAGGAGCCGGTACCGCCGGTGACGAGGATGGTCTTGTTACTGAGCATTAGTGAGTTCCCTGGTAGAGACCTGTGAGAGGAAAGTGGAGCGGTATTGCTTTGGAGTCAGGCGGCAAAACGCCACGGACTTCCAGAGCAGGTTGAGAAGGAAGGTTGCACACAGGCCAAGGGGCACAGCCAGCAACGGCCAGGCCTGCAAGAACAACCAGGTTGCCGCTATAAATGCGACCAGACTGGAGACATGGCTATGGATGATCGGGCGGTCGTGACCTTGAGCATAGAGTGCGTAGTGGGGAACCATGCCAATGGCGTACAGCACCGTAGCCAGTAGAACCCAGGGAAACAGGCCTTGATATTCGAGATAGAGCGATTTGCCGAGCCACTGCAGCAGTGGTCCGATTGCCAGCAGCGCTATTACTGAAAAGGTCGCCGATAAAACCAAGGTTTGAACGAGTAACTTGCGCAGCCCATGGTTAAACACTGCAGCATCTCGTCGGCTATACGCACCGATCAGGCCGGGGTAGCTGAAAGCAAACACCCCAGCATCCAGAAACGACATAAGTGCGTTGCTGATGCCTATGAACAATACATAGGCACCCAGTACTTCGAGATCCACCAGCGCTTCAAACCAGTAGCGGTCCAGGGTGAATACGCCGCGAATAGCCAGGGTCGCCACCAGCAGAGGAACGGCAACTTTTAGCCCTCTGGCCACCCATTTCCAGTCGACCTGCTTGCGCCAACCGCCAATTTTCATCTGGTTGATTCGGTAGATGCCTAACAACAAGGCTGCCAGGCTGCCGAGTGTCCAAGCGCCGAGTACAAAATCCAGGCTGCGCGAGCCAGGCTCAAGGACCATCAGCGCAGTTACTACAACTGCCCAAACTCCCGACCGTAGGAACAGCACCAAGCTAGCCAGCAACTGCTCGGAGATGGCGATAAGCAGGCGGCCTAGCTCCTGCGTCAGGTGTTCGAGCACCAGCAGCGCAAAAAACCAGCCAGCCAGGCTCCAAGGCAGTAAGCCCTTGAGAAAGATCATGCTTAGAAGCGGCAGGAATACTGCGTAGAGCACTGCGGAGAGTGCACCCTGGCTTTTGAGCAGCCCGCCCCACTCTCCGCGCTCGCGCTTGAGAATTTCACGGGTAGTGAAACTGTAGAAATCAAATCCCAACAAGTAGAGCGCGTAACCGACGGTAGCAGTCAGCAACCCATAGAGCCCGAGTTCCGCAGGCTCCAAAAAACGCGCCAAAAAGAAAATCAGCAAAAATTTGCTAACCAGCGTCAAGCCGCGCAGAGCGATATTGGTCAAGCGGGTGAGATTGCTGGCTGGCATGTGTATTCAAATCTGGCGGTAGCGCTATTGGCAGAGCTTGCGGGTGGTTTTAATTTCTGGATCCAGGCTGTTGCAGAGCACATCGCTCAGCCCGTGTTGCGCGGCCATTGCTTGCACCTGTTGGGCTTCGCGCTGGCCATAGGCAACGCTGCGGCGCGCGGCTTCGAGAAAGCGCTCGCGCTCGGTTTCGCTCAGTTGCGGCCAGGCGGCAAATACGGTGCTGACGACTTCACGTTGAACGGCGATGCGCGACGGCCCGAGCTCGGCGGCTTGGGCCAGCGCCTGTTTGAATTCACCATCAAATACCGCGAGCTGTAGCTTGGTCGTAGCCAACCGCGCCCAGGTGTTGGGCCATACCGGTCGCGCTTCGAGCGAGGCGTGATAGGCATCGAGTGCAGCCAGACGAGAGCTGAGCGCGTCCGGGCTGCCATAGGGTTGAGCGAAGTGCTGCCAGCTGTGGACGAGTCCGAGGCGGTCGAAGTATTCGCCGTTGGCGACCGGATACAGATTCACTGCGCGCTGCGCGGCGTCTTGCGCGACGGTCCAGGCGCGTGGGTCCGGCTCTACGCCTTTGCCGGTCCAGTCCTGGAGAAAGGCTTCGGCCTGATAGCTGGCGATGCCGGCAGCGCTCATGCGTACACCCACGAACAGCAGCGCGGCGCTCACCAGCAAGACGAGCAGCAGTACTGACTTATGCGTGATGCCGTTCACGTGTTGCGAATCCGCATGAGAGCGCTGACGCTTCCGGCGGCTTGGCCGGTCATGGGTAAGGTCGTTCATTGGAAGTGGGACTGGGCGATTTGCCAGGGGTTGTGCGTGACCAGGGCTTCGGCCTTGGCCTCGCCGATCAGGCGCGCGGCATGTTGCATGCCGTTGGTGAGTATTGGGGGTCGATACTGCTGGTTATGCGCGTCGGTCGCCAGGATGGTTACCACGCCCTCGTCCAACAGCATGTGAGCAAGTTGTTCTGCGGCCGGACCAAAGCCACCGGAGACCGATGAAGCCGTAACCTGGAGCAGGCAACCTTGTTCGAGGAACGGCTTGAGCTTGCTCGGAGTGCGTAGCAGGCCTTTGTTGCGCTCGGGGTGGGCGAGCATCGGGATGATGTTGCGTTGCACCAGCCAGCTAGTGAGCCGTTCGGCGCCGAAGGGGATTTCGCCGTGGGGGAATTCAAGTAGCAGAACCTGCTTGCCTTCCCACTTACCCAGAAACGGGATGGCGCCCTGGGTGATGCCGACCATCAGCTCCATGCCGAAGCGTACTTCGGCCGCCGAGGCGATGTGCAGATCGATGCCGGCCTGCTGCAAACCCGCGACCAGCTGCGCCTTGGCGGCGGCGATGCTGGCTGGGGTGTTGTCGTAGCGGCCGGGATGGATATGTGGGGTGCAGACCAGATGGGTGATGCCATCACGCACCGCCATACGCGCCAGGGTCAGCGCGGTTTCCAAGTCTGGGGCACCGTCGTCGATGCCGGGTAGCAGGTGGTTGTGAAGGTCGATCATTTGGGTAGTCGGGTCATACCGTTGCGCCGGATGAACAGGCGCGGGTTTCGTTATTTGCAGCCGTTGCCGAGTGATGGCGTAGGGTGGATCGCGCTTTATCTATCCACTGAATGGCGG
>DPSI01000525.1 GCA_003527165.1 Pseudomonas sp. | reverse complement strand
CCAAAAGAGGCAATTACGTTTTCGTGCGTCAATCCAAAATGGTCGACTTGCTGCTGTATCTGGTCCAGGCGGCTGCTAATCACCTGCAACAGGTCGCTGCGTTTGTCGAGTTGACGTTCCAGACCGATCATCGCCAGCGCATAGCGCAATGGCTCGCGTTGCAGGCTGCTGGTGTCGCGCTCCAATGCGCCGACAAGGGCTCGATAGCCGTCGCGCAGGTTAAGGTCGTCACCACCGTAGATTTCCAGCGCGGGCTTGTCCTCACGAACCAGAAGGCTTCCCAGCATGCTGCCCAGCGCGGCGTTCGGTACCTGACCTGTTCGGGCAATCCGATCGACCAATGCTGCCGCTTCGAATACCGCGCTGAGCGCTACCAGCTGTTCTTGTAGCCGCGTCATGGGCGAGCTCCGCTGAACCAAGGCTCGGCCGTTTCGATCACGCCGCCGCCGAGGCAGACGTCGCCATCATAAAACACCACCGACTGGCCGGGCGTAACCGCACGTTGAGGCTCGTCGAACACGGCCCGATAGCCATCGGCGGTCCGCTCCAGCGTGCAGGCCTGGTCCGCCTGGCGATAGCGTACCTTCGCCGTGAGGCGCAACGGTGCGGACAGTTCGATCGGGTTGACCCAATAAATCTCCGAGGCGAGCAGGGCGCGGGAGAACAGCCAGGGATGATCGTTGCCCTGCCCGACGACCAGCACGTTGCGTTCGAGGTCCTTGCTCAAGACGTACCAGGGCTCGTCGCCTGCATCTTTGAGCCCACCGATCCCCAGCCCCTGGCGCTGGCCAATGGTGTGATACATCAGGCCGTGATGACGGCCGATGACTTCGCCATCTATCGTTTCGATGCTGCCTGGCTGAGCCGGCAGATACTGTTTGAGAAAGTCGCTGAAACGGCGCTCGCCAATGAAGCAGATGCCAGTGGAGTCCTTCTTTTTCGCGGTCGCAAGACCATGCTTTTCGGCAAGCGCCCGAACGGCCGGCTTTTCCAGTTCGCCTACCGGAAACAGCGTCTTGCTCAGCTGGTCGCCGCCAACGGCGTGGAGGAAGTAGCTTTGGTCCTTGTTAGGATCGAGCCCCTTGAGGAGCTCGCTGCGTCCGTCAATGTCGCGACGGCGTACGTAGTGCCCGGTCGCGATCATGTCGGCACCGAGCGTCAGCGCATAGTCGAGGAACGCCTTGAACTTGATTTCGCGGTTACAGAGGATGTCCGGGTTCGGTGTCCGGCCGGCTTTGTATTCGGCAAGAAAATGCTCGAACACGTTGTCCCAGTATTCAGCGGCAAAGTTGGCGGTGTGCAGCTTGATACCGATCCGGTCGCAGACGGCCTGAGCGTCGGCCAGATCTTCCCGGGCGGTACAGTATTCGGTGCCGTCATCCTCTTCCCAATTCTTCATGAACAGGCCTTCGACCTGATACCCCTGTTCGAGCAGAAGCAGGGCGGAAACCGAGGAGTCGACGCCGCCGGACATGCCGACGATGACGCGCAGGTTTTCAGGGGCAGCGGATGTTGAATCAGACATAGAGGCTCAGGGCTGACTGCAAAGAGTGGAATTCTAACAGGCTGACCAATCCAGCGGTTAAGGCGATCAGTCGCGGACCACAGCGAGGTCATATAACGGGCCCGCCAGGTAGTCGTCGATACAGCGCAGGATCAGCTCGCTGCGCCACCGCTCCGGCTGGTTCGCCAGTTCGTCACGTGTCATCCAAGGAGCGCCGACGATGCCGGTGTCGAGTTCTCGTTGCGGGTCGTGACGAACCGGGTTGGCCGCAAAGCAGACGCGTTGATAGGTCACGCCGTTGCTGGGGGCGGTGTATAGATAGATACCAACAACGCCGCTCAGCTCGATTTCCCATCCCGTTTCCTCGAGTGTTTCGCGCACAGCCGCCTGGCGCAGTGTCTCGTTGGGTTCGAGATGACCGGCCGGTTGATTGAGTACCAGCCGCCCCCCTTTCGATTCTTCGACCATGAGGAAGCGGCCGTCTGCTTCGACAATAGTGGCCACCGTAATATGAGGATGCCAGGTCATATTCAGGATTGTCCTGCCCGTAAAAAGATTGATAGTAGCGACAAGTATGCGTTGGAAAACAGAAAACCCCGGCACCGGGCCGGGGTTTTCGGTACAACGGCGCCACTCAGCGCCAGGCGACTCAGGCCAGTTTGGCGAGCGCCGCGTTGAAGGTCGCGCTAGGGCGCATCACCTGGCTGGTCAGCTCCGAATTGGAACGGTAGTAGCCACCGATCTCGACTGGCTTGCCTTGGACCTCGGCCAGTTCAGCGACAATGGCTTCCTCGTTTTCGCTCAGCTGTTTGGCCAGCGGTGCGAAACGCGCCTGCAGTTCCAGGTCTTCGGTTTGTGTCGCCAGCTCCTGGGCCCAGTACAACGCCAGATAGAAATGGCTGCCGCGATTGTCCAGCTCGCCGGTGCGACGCGACGGAGATTTGTTGTTGTCGAGCAGCTTGCCGGTAGCAGCATCCAACGCCTTGCCGAGCAGCTTGGCTTTGAGATTGTTCGTCTTGATCCCGGTTTCTTCCAGCGATACGGCCAGCGCCAGGAACTCCCCGAGCGAATCCCAGCGCAGATGGTTCTCTTCGATCAGTTGCTGCACGTGCTTGGGTGCCGAGCCGCCGGCGCCGGTTTCGTACATGCCGCCACCCGCCATCAGCGGGACGATCGAGAGCATCTTCGCCGACGTGCCCAGCTCCATGATCGGGAACAGGTCGGTCAGGTAGTCGCGAAGAACGTTGCCGGTCACCGAAATGGTGTCCTGACCGCGAATCAGGCGCTCCATGCTTACGCGGATGGCTTCGTTGTAGCCCATCATGCGGATATCCAGGCCGGCCAGGTCATGTTCCTGCAGGTAGGCTTCGACCTTCTTCTGCAGTTCGCGATCGTGCGCGCGCTCCGGGTCAAGCCAGAAGATTGCCGGGGTGTTCGATTGGCGGGCGCGGGTGACGGCCAGCTTGACCCAGTCGCGGATCGGCGCATCCTTGGTCTGGCAGGCGCGCCAGATGTCGCCCTTTTCCACTTCGTGCTGCATCAACACGGTGCCATCGGCCAGTACGACACGCATGGTGCCGTCGGCAGCCATTTCGAATGTCTTGTCGTGGGAACCGTATTCTTCAGCTTTCTGCGCCATCAGGCCGACGTTCGGTACGCTGCCCATGGTGGTCGGATCGAAAGCGCCGTTGGTTTTGCAGAAATTGATCATTTCCTGGTAGATGCGGGCGTAGGTGCTTTCCGGCATCACCGCCTTGGTGTCCTTGAGCTTGCCGTCCTTGCCCCACATCTGACCGGAACTGCGGATCATCGCCGGCATGGAGGCGTCGACAATCACGTCGCTGGGGATGTGCAGGTTAGTGATCCCCTTGACCGAATCGACCATCGCCATTTCCGGGCGACCGGCGTAGCAGGCGTGGATGTCGTGAAGAATTTCTTCCTGCTGGGAGTCCGGCAGAGACTTGATCTTGTCGTATACGCTGCTCAAGCCATTGTTCGGGTTGACGCCGATCTCTTCGAACAGCTTGCCCCACTTGTTGAACAGTTCTTTGTAGTACACGGTGACGGCGTGGCCGAAGACGATCGGGTGGGAGATTTTCATCATGGTCGCCTTGACGTGCAGCGACCACATGACGCCCGAATCTTTGCAATCCTGCAGGGTGTCCTCGAAGAATGCGCGCAGCTTTTTGCAGCTCATGAACATGCCGTCGAGCACTTCCCCTTCCTGCAAGGCGATTTGCTTCTTGACGGCTACTTGACCGTCCTTGCCGACGAATTCGATGCGCACGTCGCCAGCTTTTTCCATGGTGATGGATTGTTCACTGGAGAAGAAGTCGCCGCCCCGCATGTAGTCAGCGTGGGACTGTGAAGCCTTGCTCCACTTGCCCATGGAATGCGGATGCTTACGTGCAAAGGCTTTTACCGCGGCGGGGGCGCGGCGGTCTGAATTCCCTTCACGTAGGACCGGATTCACGGCACTACCAAGGACCTTGCTGTAACGCGAGCGCGCGTCTTTCTCGGCTTCGGTCTGCGGATCCTCGGGGAAGTTGGGGATGTTGTAGCCGAGCGCCTGCAGCTCGGCGATGGCAGCCTTGAGTTGAGGAACGGAGGCGCTGATGTTGGGAAGCTTAATGATGTTCGCGTCTGGCTGAGTAGTCAGCTCTGCGAGTTTGGCCAGGTCGTCATCGACCACCTTGTCGGCGTTCAGTTGGTCGGCAAAGCTTGCAAGAATCCGCCCTGCAAGAGAGATGTCACGTGTTTCGACGGCTATGTCAGCGGAAGCGGCAAAGGCTTCGACAATAGGCAAAAGCGAGTAGGTGGCCAGTGCCGGGGCTTCGTCGGTGAAGGTGTAGATAATCTTCGAGCGGGTGGACATGTAGAGTTGACTCTCTCTTGCTGAGCGTGCACAGAATCCCGAAGTGCGCAGATAGGCGCTCTGGCTACGTTTGTTGAGCCAGTCTCGAGATTCGCCGCGATGATGTTGGATGCAGCACCACTAGAGTGTTGAGCGTTTGATCCGTCCGGCTGCGGTTGGCAGCAGGGCGGTTTCAGGAGCAAGGATCATTGACGATCGGTAGGCCCCTCATGACTCGTTAGTCACCTAAGCAGTATATCACCGCGGTCCGTTGTCAAAGAATGCCCAAACCATAAGACGAATGAACATATGGTTTCGGCCGATTCAACTGGGGTACTCTTCGGAGATGACCACTGTTTAATGTTTAACCACAAAAACGGAGTTCAGCATGGGATACCAAAAGATCCAGGTGCCTGCCAGCGGTGACAAAATCACCGTCAATGCCGATAACACCCTGACTGTCCCCAGCAACCCGATCATCCCCTACATCGAGGGCGACGGGATTGGGGTTGATATCAGTCCGGTGATGATCAAGGTAGTCGATGCGGCTGTAGAGAAAGCCTACGGCGGCCAGCGCAAGATCTCCTGGATGGAAA
>DPSI01000526.1 GCA_003527165.1 Pseudomonas sp. | reverse complement strand
TCGAAGCCGATACCGCCGGCGCCAATCACCGCAACACGCTGCCCCACGGGTTTACGTTGCAGAATCGCGTCGAGGTAGCCGATCACCATCGGATGCTCGATCCCCGGAATTTCGGGCGTGCGCGGCGCGATGCCAGTGGCCAGAATGATCTCGTCGTAGCCGCCGGCCAGCAGGTCCGCCGCACTGACGCGGGTGTCCAGGCGGACATGAACGCCGGTGCTTTCCAGCTTGCTGTTGAAGTAACGCAGGGTTTCGTAGAACTCTTCCTTGCCCGGCACACGTTTGGCGACGTTGAACTGACCGCCGATTTCGCTGGCCGAGTCGAACAAGGTCACCTGGTGTCCACGTTCCGCCGCCACGGTCGCCGCGGACAGCCCCGCCGGCCCGGCACCCACCACAGCGATCTTCTTCACCGTCGCGGTGGGAATGTAGTTCAGCTCGGTTTCGTAGCAGGCACGCGGGTTGACCAGGCAAGTGGTCAGCTTTCCGCTAAACGTATGGTCGAGGCAGGCCTGGTTGCAGCCGATGCAGGTATTGATGGTATCGCTGCGATCGGCCGCCGCCTTGTTGACGAAATCCGGATCGGCGAGGAACGGACGTGCCATCGACACCATGTCGGCATCGCCTTCGGCCAGCACCTGCTCGGCGACTTCCGGCGTATTGATGCGGTTGGTGGTCACCAGCGGGATACCGACCTCACCCCGCAGCTTGGCGGTCACCTTGGTGAAGGCCGCCCGCGGTACCTTGGTCGCGATGGTCGGGATGCGCGCCTCGTGCCAGCCGATGCCGGTATTGATCAGCGTCGCGCCCGCCTGCTCGATGGCCTTGGCCAGCAGCACAACTTCATCCCAGGTACTGCCGCCTTCCATCAGATCAAGCATCGACAGGCGGTAGATGATGATGAACTCAGCCCCCACAGCGGCTCTAGCGCGGCGCACGATTTCCACCGGCAGCCGCATGCGGTTTTCGTAGCTGCCGCCCCAGCGATCGCTGCGGTGATTGGTGTGGGCGACCAGGAACTGGTTGATGAAATAGCCTTCCGAACCCATGATCTCGACGCCGTCATAACCGGCCTGCTTCGCCAGGCTGGCGCAATTGACGAAATCGCGGATCTGCTTCTCGATGCCCTCTTCGTCCAGCTCGCGAGGCGTGAAGGGGTTGATTGGTGCCTGGATGGCACTGGGCGCCACCAGTTTTGGGCTGTAGGCATAACGGCCCGCATGGAGGATCTGCATGCAGATCTTGCCACCCGCCTCGTGCACGGCCTGGGTGACAATCTTGTGTTCTTCAGCCTCCTCCGCAGTGGACAACTTGGCCGCGCCCGCACGCACCGAGCCCTCTTCGTTGGGCCCCACGCCACCGGTTACGATCAGTCCGACGCCACCTCGAGCACGCTCGGCAAAGAACGCCGCCATGCGCTCGAAACCATTGGGCATCTCCTCCAGGCCGGTATGCATCGAGCCCATCAACGTGCGGTTACGCAGCGTGGTGAAGCCCAGATCCAACGGGGCCAGCAGGTGCGGAAAAGCGGTCATGTTCGTTCCTCGATCAGACGGCACGGGTGGTGCCCTGTAGTCAACGGTAGGATCGCCACGCCCCTATGGGACCGTGGTCGCTATGCAGCGAAGATAAACAGGCGCCGCGAGGCGCTCAATGATCGAAACTCACAACTGCCTGACTCTATCGCGCAAAACGCTTGGCAATCGACGCCCATGCGCCTAGTCTCTCCGCACACTCGCTAGCAACTATTTCATGCGCACCTACAGCAAACTGCTCGGCTTGACGGTTCTTGCCCTCGCCGCACTCCTCATCTACCTGGACTGGGCAGGCGACCGGCGCAGCGGCCCACTGCTGTCCGACCTGCGCACTCTGCCAATCAACAGCCAGGGGCAACCGGGGACCACCGGCAACCTGCTCGGTGTGGAAACCCGACTGATGCCCGCCGACTACCAGAGCCGGGAACGGCTACAGCTGAAGTTCACCACCTATCTCGACCAGGCACGCGCCGCCGGCCTGCTGAATTCACGCACCATCGTTGTACTCCCGGAGCATGTCGGCACCGGGTTGTTCGCCTTGGGGGAGAAGCCCGAGGTACAGCAGGCACGCACACTGCGCGACGCCATGCAGTGGATGGCGCTTAGCAATCCCTGGGATTACATGCGCGCGCTGTTGAGCAACGAGGGCGGTGATCGCCGTACCGAGGCCGTTCTGAAGATCAAGGGTCGACAGATGGCTGAGGAGTATCAGCATATCTTTGGCGGTCTTGCGCGAGACTACCGGGTGACGCTGGTCGCCGGGTCCATCGTACTTCCCGAACCACGCCTCGAAGACGGACGCCTGCAGACCGGCGAAGGCCCACTCCGGCAGGTCAGCCTGAGCTTTGCGGCCGATGGCGAGCCAATTGGGCCGTTGCAAACCAAGATGGCGCTCAGCCGCTACGAACGCCGCTACAGCAAGGCAACCGATACGCCGTCACCTACACTGCCGACGCCCGCTGGGCGCCTGGCCGTGCTGATCGGCTGCGATGCTTATACACGTCAACCGCCTGCCGATGCCGAACTACTTGCCCTACCAGGGGCACGTGCGCACACCGACTGCGCCACCAGCGACCCGCCGGAGACGACGCTGCCGCGCATGGAAGTGCGTACCTTCGGGTTGCCCTGGAGCCTGGTCGGTTCGCCCCACCGACCTGCACGACAGCATCGCAGCGAGCCGGTGCAACTGACCAATCTCTGGCTGCCGGAGCAACCATGAACCGGCAACGGGTGCGTCTCGGCGACCTCTCGGTTGGCTTCGTGCACAGCCTGAGCAGCGCCCTGCAAGAAAAGCAGATCGATCCGCAGCCGCTGCTGGATGCCTACGGACTGGACCCGGCGCGCCTCTCCGAGCCGCACGCTCGCCTGTCGATCCCGCGTTACATGCGCCTCGGTCACGCCGCCATACAACTGACCGGTGATCCGAGCCTGGGTCTCGAAATGGGACGACTGCGCAAGGCCGGCCATCTCGGCCTGGTCGGCGTGACTTCAACCCAGGCGCCGACCGTTCGCGAAGCGGCACGCGCCCTGATTCGCTATGAGCCGCTGTATGCGTCCAACTACCGCGGCGCCTCCGGATTCCACGAAGATGCCGAAGGAGCCTGGCTGCGGTTCTATTCGATCAGCCCCTACAACAACTACAACCGGTTCGTCGTGGATACCGTACTGGCCAGCTGGATCACCCAGCTGAGCACCGTTGCGACATGCCCGCTGGCGCCGGTCGCGGTCCATATCGAATTCGAGCGGCCCGCCTACGTCGCGCACTATGAGACGTTGTTTATGAAGCCCGTGGAGTTTGCTGCCGAGCGCAATCAGCTGCGGCTGGACAAGGCCACGCTGGCATTGCGCAACCCGGAACACTGCCCCGGCACCTGGCGCCAGCTGTTGGAGCTCTGCGAGGCGGAACTGGACCAGCGCACCCGTACCCGCAGCCTGAGTGAACGGGTCACGCAACTGCTGGGGCCGATGCTCAAGGGCCAGGAGCCCGACCTACAACAGATCGCCAACCGCCTGCAGTTGCCACCCTGGACCCTGCGCCGCAAACTCGAGGAAGAAGGCACCAGCTACCGGGTCATTCTCAATGACACCCGACGTGACCTGGCGATGGCCTATATCCGTGATACCGAGTCGGCCTTTGGCGAGATCGCCTGGCTACTGGGATTTTCTTCAGCGGAGGCATTTCAGCGTGCGTTCAAGCGCTGGAGTGGGCAAACACCTGGCGAGTACCGGCGCGCGCAGCGGCGCGCCGAGTGATTACCTGACGTGACGTGTGGACGCAGCGAACGTCAGCGATGCTTAGAGCTCGAAGGCGTCTTCAGCCGCCTCGGGCCCGTCCTGCTCTGCAGCATGCCATTCGAGTATCTCGTCTTGATAGTCATCCATAGGGGGCGCTCCTATTGCTTGGGTCTACCGGTCGTGGAAAAACCAGCTGCGTTGGCAAAAACTGCCTCGCCTAGATTTTTAACGGCCTGCTACCGGTGCTAACAAAGTCCATGCCAGGCAAGCTAACGCGGATACATGACGGAAACATGAACCGCCTCACATTGACGTTGGATACTGAATAGCCCAAGCCCTCGACAGCTACAACGCGCCCAATCGCCGCACAGGGCTACAGCCTCCATTCTAGAGCCGCCGTGCAACTCATGGGGTCGCCAGGCCAGCGGCCGTCATGAACTGACGCAGCAGCCAGGCGACCACGCCGAGCGCCAGCACGCTGGCGGACCAGATCAGCACGAGCCAAGTCATGCGCTTCCATAACGGCTTCGGTCCTGGCGCACCGCTTTCGTGCTTTTTCTGCATAGGGACGCTCCATGACGAACCGACTCAGTGGTAGCCATCTTCCGCGCTGACCTTGCCGCGGAATACGTAATAGCTCCACGCGGTGTACATCAGGATCAGCGGAATGATCAGCAACGCCCCGACCAGGGTGAATCCCTGGCTCTGCGGCGGCGAAGCAGCCTCCCAGATGCTGACAGATGGCGGAATGATGTTCGGCCAGAGACTGATGCCCAAGCCACTGTAGCCGAGGAAGATCAGCGCCAGGGTGAGCAGGAACGGCGTGTAGTTGGCGTACCGCTGGATCGAGCGCAGCAGGCCGAAGGCGCATAGCAGAACCAGCACCGGGACC
>DPSI01000079.1 GCA_003527165.1 Pseudomonas sp. | reverse complement strand
CCGTCAGCGTCATCACGGGCTTCACGCCCAGTGTCTCTGCGCCCAAATCGGCGAACGGCGACGCACCGTAGAGCATGATGCCGGGCCGCAGCCAGTCCATATGCGCGACCGGCATCATCAATACGGCCGCCGAGTTGGCGAAGGAGCGATGATCGAAGTCGAGATCCAGCAGACCGGTGAACTGCTCGAGCTGCGCTTCGTTGAGCGGATGGCCTCGCTCATCGGCACAGGCGAAATGGCTGATCAGATTGATTTCGTCGACCTGCGGTGCGTCCTTCAGGCGCGCATGCCACTGGCGCAACGCCTCGGCAGCGAACCCCAGACGGTGCATACCGGAGTCGAGCTTGAGCCACACATTCAATGGCCGGGAGATCGAGGCTTCCAGCAATGCGGATGCCTGCGCCTCGCCCTGCACCGCGACATCCAGCCCCAGCTCGGCCGCCCTGACGTATTCGTCGGGCTCGAAGCAGCCTTCAAGCAACAACAGCCGCGCGTCATGATCGACCGCCCTGACCTGTTCGGCCTCCTCCAGCGAAGCAACTGCAAAGCCGTCGGCAAGATCAGCCAGACACTCCACTGCCGCCGGGGCGCCGTGCCCGTAGGCATTGGCCTTGACCACAGCGAAGGCCTTGCGGCCCGGCGCGCACTGCTTGGCAAGCTGATAATTTTGGCGAAGCGCGGCCAGATCGACCGTGGCAACCAGGGGACGCATGGGGAATCCTTTGGAATGGAAACAGAGGGCGCCTATTCTCCGGCGCCTTTCGCCAGTGCCGCAAGCGGCTGGCGATACACCCGTGCACGGCACCGCCTCGAACTCGTCGTTTACTCGTCGTCGAACTGGTAGCTGCCAGGCGCCAGGTTCTCGAACCGCGAGTATTTACCCAGAAACGCCAGCCGGGTCGTACCGATCGGGCCGTTCCGCTGTTTGCCGATGATGATTTCGGCGACGCCTTTGTATTCCGTTTCCGGGTGATACACCTCGTCCCGGTAGACGAACATAATGATGTCGGCGTCCTGCTCGATGGCGCCCGACTCACGAAGGTCCGAGTTGACCGGGCGCTTGTTAGGCCGCTGTTCCAGAGAGCGGTTGAGCTGCGACAAGGCGATTACCGGGCAGTTGAATTCCTTGGCCAGGCCTTTCAGCGAGCGGGAGATCTCGGAAATCTCGTTGGTGCGGTTATCGCCACTGGAGCCCGGAATCTGCATCAGCTGCAGGTAGTCGACCATGATCATGCCAATCTCACCATGTTCACGGGCCAGGCGCCTGGTACGGGCGCGCATTTCCGAAGGACTGATGCCGGCAGTATCGTCGATGAACAGCTTACGATCGTTGAGCAGGTTGACCGCCGAGGTCAGCCGCGGCCAGTCATCGTCGCTGAGTTTGCCGGTCCGCACTTTAGTCTGGTCGATGCGCCCAAGGGAGGCCAGCATACGAATCACGATGGAGTCAGCTGGCATTTCCAACGAAAACACCAGAATCGCCTTGTCGGAACGCAGCACCGCGTTTTCCACCAGGTTCATCGCGAACGTGGTCTTACCCATGGAGGGACGACCGGCGACGATGATCAGGTCGGCCGCCTGCAGGCCACTGGTGGCTTCGTCCAGATCGGTGAAGCCGGTCGATATGCCTGTAATCGCCTCGCCGGCATTGAACAGCGAATCGATCCGGTCGATCGCCTTGACCAGAATGTCGTTGATCCCCATCGGCCCGCCCGTCTTGGGACGCGCTTCGGCAATCTGGAAAATCAGGCGCTCGGCTTCGTCAAGGATCTCTTCGCCCGTACGCCCCTGCGGCGCGTAAGCGCTATCGGCAATTTCATTGCTGATGCCAATCAGCTGGCGCAACGTGGCGCGCTCACGAATGATCTGCGCGTAGGCCTTGATGTTCGCCACGGACGGGGTGTTCTTCGCCAGCTCGCCGAGATAGGCGAGACCGCCAACCTGTGGCAGGTGACCTTCCTTGTCCAGCTGCTCGGAAAGCGTCACCACATCGAACGGCGAGTTGCGTTCGGCCAGGGTGAAAATGGCGCGGAAGATGAGCCGGTGATCATGGCGGTAGAAATCGCCATCCGACACCTGATCAAGCACCCGCTCCCAGGCGTTGTTGTCCAGCATCAGTCCGCCAAGCACGGCCTGCTCGGCCTCGATGGAATGTGGCGGCACCTTGAGCGCTGCGGTTTCCAGGTCGTACTGCTGGGGCACACTGATGTCGTTCATGGCACTCGAAATTCGTTCAGAAAAACAAAAGGCACGTTCCACTCGCGTGGAAACGTGCCCGATGTTACGCGTCAGGCACCAGGGGTACCAGACGCGGGCTGGTCTCAGCCAGCAATCACGATCAGCTTCACGGTCGCTTCGACGTCGGTGTGCAGATGCACGGCTACGTCGTACTCACCAACCTGACGGATGGTGCCGTTCGGCAGACGAATTTCGCTCTTGGCCACTTCAACGCCGGAGGCGGTCAGGGCATCGGCGATGTCGTGCGTACCGATGGAACCGAACAGCTTGCCCTCATCGCCCGCGGTAGCGGTGATGGTGACTTCCAGCTCGGACAACTGAGCAGCGCGAGTTT
>DPSI01000608.1 GCA_003527165.1 Pseudomonas sp. | reverse complement strand
CGGGTCCTGCTGATCGTCCCCCTCGGACAGCACGGTGTAGAACGCGGTGATCGAGCCACCACCCTCCTCCGCGTTGCCGGCGCGTTCTACCAGGCTGGGCAGTTTGGCGAATACCGAAGGCGGATAGCCTTTGGTCGCCGGTGGTTCGCCGATGGCCAGGGCGATTTCGCGCTGGGCCTGGGCGAAGCGGGTCAGCGAGTCCATCAGCAGCAGTACATTCTTGCCCTTGTCGCGGAAATATTCGGCGATGCGCGTGCAATACATGGCCGCACGCAGACGCATCAGCGGCGCATCATCGGCGGGCGACGCCACCACCACCGAGCGCTTGATGCTTTCTTCGGTGAGGATGTTCTCGATGAATTCCTTGACCTCACGGCCCCGCTCGCCGATCAATCCGACCACGATGATGTCGGCCTCGGTGAAGCGCGTCATCATGCCGAGCAGCACCGACTTACCGACGCCGGTACCGGCGAACAGACCGAGACGCTGGCCGCGGCCGACGGTTAGTAATCCATTGATGCTACGAATGCCGACGTCCAGCGGCTCGCTGATCGGATGGCGTTTCAGCGGGTTGATCACCGGGCCGTCCATCGGCACCCAGTCCTCGGCCTTCATCCCGCCCTTGCCGTCCAGTGCGCGGCCGGCGCCATCGAGCACACGGCCGAGCATCGAGGTGCCCATGGGCAGTCGGCCGGTGTTGGCCAGCGGCACGACCCTGGCGCCTGGCGCGATGCCGGCCAGGCTGCCGACCGGCATCAGATACAGTTTGCCGCCGGAGAAGCCCATCACTTCCGCTTCGACCTGGGTCGGGTGATAGTTGTCCTCGTTGATGACCAGGCAGCGGCTGCCGACCGCAGCGCGCAGCCCTTCGGCCTCCAGGGTCAGGCCAACCATACGCAACAACCGACCCTCCAGAATCGGTTGGCTGGGGAGCTTGATCGCCTCGCCGTAGGTTTCGAAACGCTTGGCGAAGCTGGTGCGGTCAAGGCGCATCGGGGTTGTCCAGGTCCAGGTGCAGATCGGCCTCGGGCGGGCTGGTGGCATTCTCGCGCTGCTGCTCGAAAAGCTGTTTGATGGCTTGGCCCAGACGGGTCTCGACACTGGCATCGATCCGGCTCTGCTCGGTCTCGATCCGACAGCCGCCGGGCAGCAGGTCGCTGTCCTCGACGATTCGCCAGGTCTCTTCGTGGCGCTCGCGCAACGCTTTGACCAGCTCGAAATCCTGCGGATTGATATGGATACGCACATTGCTGGCACCCATGGGCAGAAGCTTCAGCGCTTCGCGCAACACCTGACGGATCTGACTGGAGTCGATCAGCAGGTCGCGCTGAATCACTTCGCGGGCCAACTGGCTGACCAACGTGACCATGGCGTGTTCGAGGTTGCGGTCCTGATCGGCAATGGGCTCGAGCAGCTGCGCCATCAATCGCTCGAGGTTATCGAGCTTGGGCGCCAGCGCCGCGTCGGCTTCCTGCCGGGCCTTGAGCTGGCCGGCGCGAAAACCGTCCTTCTCGCCTGTGCTGAAGCCTTCGTTGTAGGCCTCCTGACGAATCGCCTCGAGCTCGTCGAGCGTCAGCGGTTTGACTTCCTCGACCGGCACGTCTTCGCTGTGCGCCAGCTCCTCGTCGCCCGCGGCTTCCTCTTCCGCCTGGGACTCTTCGAATTCCGCGCCCGCCGGGTCGAAGCTCGGCAACGCCCAGCGGTCGAAGACATTGACGTCTTTCGCGCGGATCACGTCGCTGGGGTTTTCCTTGGACATTGCAGCTCGCTTAGATTCAGATCATTTCTTCGCCGCCCTTGCCGCCGAGCACGATTTCTCCGGCTTCGGCCATGCGGCGGGCAATGGTGAGAATTTCTTTCTGGGCGCCCTCGACTTCGCTGATGCGCACCGGTCCCTTGGCCTCCAGATCGTCGCGCAGCAGTTCGCCCGCACGCTTGGACATGTTCTTGAAGATCTTTTCCTTGATTGCTTCGTCGGCACCCTTGAGCGCCATGACCAGCACATCGGAGGATACTTCGCGCAGCAGCACCTGGATGCCCCGGTCGTCGACATCTGCAAGGTTGTCGAACACGAACATCAGATCTTCGATCTGCGCCGACAAATCCTCGTCGACATCGCGGATGGCGTCCATCAGCTGCCCTTCGACCGAACTGTCGAGGAAGTTCATGATGTCCGCCGCGCGCTTGACGCCGCCCAGGGTCGCCCGGGTGGTGTTGGCGTTACCGGAGAACTGTTTCTCCAGGATCAGGTTGAGTTCCTTCAGCGCCGCCGGCTGGACGGTATTGAGCGAAGACACGCGCAGCACGATGTCGAGCCGCACCTTGTGGTCGAAATGCGACAGCACTTCACCCGCCTGATCGGGGTCCAGATAAGCCACCACGATCGCCTGAATCTGTGGGTGCTCATAGCGAATCACATCCGCCACGGCGCGTGGTTCCATCCACTTGAGGCTATCCAGGCCGCTGGTGTTGCCGCCCAGCAGAATGCGATCGATCAAGCCGCCGGCCTTGTCCTCGCCCAGCGCCTGGGT
>DPSI01000604.1:434-4243 GCA_003527165.1 Pseudomonas sp. | reverse complement strand
CCGAGCTGAAGCCGATGCTCGCGACGTTCAGGAACAGATGGCCGTTGACCACACCGACGTCCATCGGACGAGGCTCGCCGGAGACGATCAGCTGTGCCGCCGCGACCGGGCTCGGTGGAAATGCCCAGCGTCTTCGCCAGATCATTGGCGGTGCCGAGCGGCAGGATGCCGACCGGGAGTCCTGCCTTGATCAGTGCGGGTGCCGCGGCGTTCAGCGTGCCATCGCCACCGCCGACGATAACCAGATCACAACCGTCCGCGCCGTGGGCAATCTGCTCACCGACCGGAGCATCCGGATCGCTCGGTCTTACCAGCTCGATGCCGCCCTTGCGCAGCGTATCCAGCACATTGTCGATCACGCCGGCACCATTGCGCGCGTGGCGGTTGATAACAAGCAGAGCGCGGCGGGTGTCGGCTGATGACATTGCAGTACTCAGAAATCTGGACCGTCACAAGACATAACGGCGGCTCGATGAGCTTATTGCATTTCCGGCATCCGTCTGGCGAGCGCGCCGTCTGGCGTTGTTTCACGCAGCATCGGATGCGCCGCGGCCGTGATTGTTCCGAGCCGGCGACAGCCAGACGTCCGGTGGATGAGCTAAGGGCGATCGGGTAGATCCGAAGCCAGACGGCGAGTGGAGATGGGTGGGTTGGGTATTCAAAAGCCTTATAAGCGGCCGGCGTCGTTGCGGCGCCGGCCTTGTTTTCAGACGAGGAAGTACAGACAGCCGGCGATCACCAGCCCTGAATACACCAGCATCAGCAGGCAGTAGCCCATGATGTCGCGTGCGCCGAGACCGACGATGCCGAGGATGGGCAGTGCCCAGAACGGCTGAATCATGTTGGTCCAGGCGTCGCCCCAGGCGATTGCCATGGCCGTGACTCCCGGCGCTACGCCGAGCGCCTGGCCGGCTGGCAGCATGATCGGTCCCTGGACCGCCCATTGGCCGCCACCGGATGGCACGAAGACGTTGACCAAGCCGGCGCTGAGGAAGGCCAGCACCGGGAAGGTGTCGGCCGATGACCAGGCGACGAAGGTGTCGGTGATCTGCTTGCCCAACGACAGGCCGTCAGCATTGGCGCCGACCATCATGCCCATGATCCCGGCATAGAAGGGGAACTGGATGACAATGCCGCTGATCCCACCGATCCCGTCTTGTACCGCGCGCATGTAGCGCTCCGGTGAGCCATGCAGCGCCAGTCCGATGAACAGGAACAGGCCGATGACGATGTTCAACGTCAGGGCGAAGCCGTTCTCGGCAAAGTAATAACCGAAGTAGACGGCGCCCAGCGCGACGATGATCAGGTTGAGGATACGGCTGTCATCCAAGCGCTGCGCCAAGGTGCCGCGCGGCAACGGCTCGTGTTCCGGATCGAGCAGCAGTGCCGGGTCGGCGACCTTCGGCTGCTTCGGATGCATCGCCCAGTTGAGGAGGGGCAGGCCGATGACGAGCAGGGCGATGATGGTCAGGTTCATGGTGGTGAACAGCGTGTCGCCAACCCCTATCGCGCCTGTGACGACACCGCCGCTCATGCGCTCCAGGTCCGCGCCGCCAGTGGCCAGCGACAGGGGAATGGAACCGGACAAGCCGCCATGCCAGATCAGGAATCCGGAATACGCCGCCGCCACCAGTAGCGGGTAATCGACGCCTTTGACTTCGCGCGCCAAAGCCCGGGCGAACACCGCGCCGATTACCAGCCCGAAGCCCCAATTGATCCAGGAGCCGGCCAGCGCGACCAATGTCACCAGCACCACGGCGCGCCCTGGCGTGCGGGCGGTACGCGCCAGGACGGCGAGAAGGCGATGAATCAAGGGGGCGCTGGCCAAGGCATGGCCAGTAACCAGAATCAGCGCCATCTGCATGGCGAAGGTCAGCAGATTCCAGAAGCCGCTGCCCCAGTGCATCGCCATAGCGGGCAAGCCCTGTCCCGTAACGAGCATGCTGGCGGCGAGCACGATGAGGCTGAGAAGAATGGCAAATACGAAAGGTGAAGGAAGATAGCGCTGAACCAGTTTCACGCTCATTGCGGTGATGTTGTGAAGCATTGTTGGGTCCTGTGTTGTTTTTCTTTTTGGGTATCGCCTGCTGCGCGCCGCAGCGTGACGAGTCGTGCTGTAAAAAAGTCGCTGTGACCAAAGCTGCCCGGGCGTTTGCACGGCCGGGCAGCGATGGATTCGGTTCTCCTCCAAGGTGGGCTTGTCTTGCCTCGTCAGCTACGATCCAGCGCCAACGCGACGCCTTGACCCCCACCGATGCACAGCGTGGCGAGTCCCTTCTTCGCGTCGCGTCGAATCATTTCGTGCAACAGCGTGACTAGGATTCGGCAGCCCGAGGCGCCGATGGGGTGGCCCAGGGCGATGGCGCCGCCATTGACGTTGACCTTGCTGGCGTCCCAGCCCAGTTCCTGGCCGACCGACAACGCCTGCGCAGCGAAGGCTTCGTTGGCCTCGATCAGATCGAGCTCATCCAGCGACCAACCGGCCTTGTCGAGGCAGCGGCGGGTTGCCGATACCGGGGCGATGCCCATGATGGCCGGATCGACGCCCGCGTTGGCGTACGCCTTGATTCGTGCCAGTACCGGCAGGCCGAGTGCTGTCGCCTTGTCCGTGCTCATCAGCAGCACCGCGGCGGCACCGTCGTTGAGGCTGGAGGCATTGCCTGCCGTGACACTGCCGTCCTTTTTGAACGCAGGGCGCAGCTTGGCCAGCGCTTCGGCGGTTGTGCCGGAACGCGGCTGTTCGACGGTATCGCAACGCAGGGGGTCACCCTTGCGCTGAGGGATCTCGATCGGGGTGATCTCGTCCTTGAAACGTCCGGCCTCGATGGCTGCGACGGCCTTCTGCTGCGACGCGGCGGCAAAGGCATCCTGCGCCTCGCGGCCGATGCCGTACTTGTCCACGAGATTTTCGGCGGTAATGCCCATGTGGAAGTCGTTGAACGCATCCCAGAGGCCGTCACTGATCATCGAATCGACCAGTTCGGCATGACCCATGCGCAACCCGGTGCGGGCCTTGGGCAGCACGTAAGGCGCCAGGCTCATGTTCTCCTGGCCGCCAGCGATGATGACGTCCGCATCGCCGCAGCGGATCGCTTGAGTGGCCAGATGCAGCGCCTTGAGGCCAGAACCGCAGACTTTGTTCAGCGTAAAGGAGGGCACGGCGTGAGGCAGGCCAGCCTTGAGCGAGGCCTGGCGCGCCGGGTTCTGGCCAGCGCCTGCGGTCAGCACCTGACCGAGGATCACTTCGTCCACCTCGGTGGGGTTCAGCCCGGTCTGCTCGAGCAGCCGCTTGATGACGGCGGCGCCCAGGTCTGGCGCGGCAATGTTCGCCAGGGTGCCCTGAAAGGCACCGATGGCAGTACGGGTGGCAGCAACGATGACGACGTCTTGCATGTTCTTGCTCCGGTTGAATTCGGTGTGGCCGGTAGACACGCCAGTTCTTACTCAGAAGATCAGTCGTGCAAGCGATCTGGCGCCTACCGATAACGTGGGCCTGCAATCAGAAAGTCATTTCCGGCACGTGTTCCGGTACCACCAGTTCGCCGGCCGTCTTGGCGACGATTTCCTCGACGCTGACGCCCGGCGCGCGTTCCTTCAGCACGAAGGCACCGTTCTCGATTTCCAGATACGCCAGATCAGTCAAAACACGCTTGATGCAGCCGGCGCCGGTCAGCGGCAGGTTGCACTTGGGCAGGAGCTTGGACTCGCCGTCCTTCGAGGCGTGGGTCATCAGCACGATGATGTTCTCGGCGCCGGCGACCAGGTCCATTGCGCCGCCCATGCCTTTGACCAGCTTGCCGGGGATCATC
>DPSI01000604.1:0-168 GCA_003527165.1 Pseudomonas sp. | reverse complement strand
AGCTTGCCGGGGATCATCCAGGAGGCGATATTGCCCTGTACGTCGACCTCGAACGCACCGAGCACGGTAAGGTCGATGTGACCGCCACGGATCATCGCGAAGGATTCGGCAGAGTTGAAAATGGACGCGCCGACGCGTGCGGTGACGGTCTGCTTGCCGGCGTTGATC
>DPSI01000439.1 GCA_003527165.1 Pseudomonas sp. | reverse complement strand
AGCTGTGTCATGAACCAGAGGCCGTCGGAATGGTAGGGCATGTTGACCTCCCCATTGCCGAAGAAACGCAGCGGATGCTTGTCCAGCCAAGCGTGACCGAGGCCGTCTTCGTATTGGCCGAGAAAGCGCGGCTCGATGGCTGCGACGGGCGCATCGACATAATCGTGGCCGGCAATCAGGTGTGCGGTGCTGCGACGGTTCTCCTGACTCTCATCAATGAAGCGGCTGGCCTCGAGAATGGCCATGACCAGAGCGCGAGCGGTATTGGGGTATTGGTCGACGAATTCTTTGGTACAGCCGAGTACCTTTTCCGGATGGTTGGCCCAGATCGACTGGCTGGTCGCGATGGTGAACCCCATGTTTTCTTCGATTGCCTGCGCGCCCCAGGGCTCGCCCGCGCAGAACCCGTCGATGCGACATGCCCGTAAATGGGCAACCATCTGAGAAGGTGGCACCACCAGCGTGCGGACATCGTTTAGCGGATGGATGCCATAGGCGGCCAGCCAGTAGTAGAGCCAGAGCGCGTGGGTGCCGGTGGGAAAGGTCTGGGCCAAGGTGATTTTTGCACCACTCTGACGCACGCAGCTGCCAAGCGCGTCAGGATCGGTCACGCCAGTGGCTTTCAACTCGCTGGACAAGCTGATGCTCTGGCCGTTCTGGGCCAGCCCCATGAGCACGGCCATGTCCTTCGGAGCGCCCCCGCCGATGCCCAGGTGTACGGCGTAAATCAGTCCGTAAAGTCCATGAGCAGCATCCAGTTCGCCTTCGACCAGCTTGTCCCGCACGCTGGACCACGAGCTCTGCCGCTGGAGATTGAGCGTAAGGCCATAGGGCTGGGCGAAGCCCTGGGTGGCCGCGACGATCAGCGAGGCGGCGTCGGTCAGGGCCATGAAGCCAAGATTGACGACGCGCTTTTCCGGTGCGTCGCTGCCTGCGACCCAGGCCAGCGGATCGGGTCGTGAAAGGGTGTTGGGATGGGGCATACGGACAGAACCTTTGCCATGCCGGATGCACACATCGCCGCGAGAAGGCGGCTGGCATGCAGGAGAGCCATGACTTGGCGAAGCAAGCCACATGCCAAGGGCGATACCGACCCAGGCCGCCAGCGATTCCGGGCGGACGCATCGTCAGCTCAGTCGACGTGCCTCACATCCTGCCGCAACGGCGCGGGGCGTAGCGAGATTCAGCGCGGGTACAACGGCGGCAAGGCGCCTGATTCCTGCTCGGTGTCTGCCGGTAGGGCAGTCGGCAGGTTCTGGATGGCCTGCCATAGCGCCTCGCCTTGCCAACGCTGGCCAGTCTCGCTGTAGAGCGCGCCATTCAAACCGTCGAGTGCGTCGGACAGGGGAACGAAGCGTGCCGCCATATCCGCCAGGGTTTCGGGTTGCTGACGTGCCCAGGCGTCGAGCGCGTGGCGAGTCGCCTGGGTGTCGTTGGCCTGGCAGGCTCGTTTAAGGTCGTCGAGCAGGCTGCGGGGGGTGGGGCCGCTCTGAACGGTGCGGATCACCGCCGGTTGGCTGCGTGCGCGCAACCACAGGCCGAAGCCGAGCAGGGTGGTCAGGGCCAGCACTGCGCTGCTCAACTGCCATGGCCACAACAAACGCGTCTGGGGCTGTGGCTGAGAGCTATCGGAGTCTTCGATCGATGGTTGTTGAAGTTCGGGGTTCTCCGCCACCTGAAGCGTCCGTTCGGGTAGCGTGCTGCGCTCCAGCCGGTCTTCGGTTGTGTTCCACCAAACCAGCTCCATGGCCGGCAGCATGACGTCGCCGGCTCGGGTCGCCACGAGTGCCTCGCGCTGTTCGCGGCTGCCGCTGACTCCGTGTTCGGTAACCGCATCGTTCAGGCTCGGTTGGTCGGGATAGCGGCGCAAGCCGGTCACTGACGGCGACTCGACCGGGGGCAATTGGGTGCTGGACAGGCCCTCGGCCTTTACCAGCAGGCTACGTGTCAGGGCCTCGCCCAGTTGCGCATCTTGCGGTTGCGGACTCCAGGCCTCGACCAGCGTAAGAGTGGTGGCGGGAAGCCAAGGGGCGTCGGCGGGATAGTCGGCCGGTTTGGGTTTGACCTGCAGCGGGATCTCCGGGGATTTGACCTGAGTGGATTTGCCGAAGCGAGAGCCGTAATAGTCACCATTCGAGGCAACGGTCGTGGCGCTGAATAGCTGCGCCGGGATGTTCAGCGTGCCGCTCTTCTGCGGGAACAGCGCATAGCGGATCTCGATCACGCCGTGCCGAATGCCATTGATGTCTTTTTCGTAGGTGCGTGGTTCGCCGAGCCGCTCGACCAGCGCATCGCTCATCTGCAAGGGCGACAGCGTGCTGTCGTCGTAGAGTGAAACGGAATGGTAGATGCGCAGGGTCAGCACGACCTGCGCTTGTACGTAGACGCTGTCCTGATCGACGCTGGAGTCGATGAATATCGGGGCGAGCTTATCGCCGCCCTCGGCGCTGGATTCGCTGACATTCAGGGTGATGGGTTCGCTGCGCCAGTCACCCAGCTGTAGGGGTGGAATCACCACGTAGCCGGTCTGCCGGGGCTTAAGGGTAATCAGCCATCGCGTGATGGCGCGCGTTTCGCCGTTGGCACCGGAGAGCTGGTTGGTCTGGCGGGTGCCAAGTACCTTGAAGAGACCGTCGAGCGGCTGCAGGTCCGGCTTGCCAAACACCGTGGTATCGCCGGTCTCGAGGGTCAGCTCGACGGTTTCATCCAGGCTCAGCTGGGTGCGATCGACTCGTGCGATCAATACCGCAGCGCTCGCCTGGTAACCGAGTAGAAGCAAGCACACCAGTGTCATCAGCCGCGTCATCGATTCAGTTCCTGGCGCTTGCGTTGTTCGTAGAGAAATTTTCGGCGCAGCAGTTCGCCGGGGTTGTCGGGAATCTTGCGCAGCCACTGGTTCATCGCCTGGTCCTGCTCGGGATCGAAGGGCGCTTCACGGGGCTGGGCAAGCGTCTCGTCTGCTTCGTTCTGCTCGGTGGCCACAGGCGCCTCGACCGGCGCCGCGCTTGCCAGTTCACCGCCATTAGCGGGCTCATCCTGCTCGGATGCCTCGGTTGCATCGGACTGGGCGGCAGCCGAGCCATGGGTCGAAGGCCTTGGCTCGGTCTGGCTGGCATCAGGTGGCGCATCCTGCGAGAGCTGATCGTCCGCGGTTTGCTCCTGCTGCGCCTGTTGCCGGCGTTGGCGCAGGATATCTTCGACGGTGGCCTTATTGCGACGGGCTGACTCCAGCTCCGGGTCCAGTTCCAGCGCTTGATCATAGGCCTCGACGGCCGCTTCCAGTTCATCGTTGCGCGCCAGCGCGTTACCGCGGTTGTAGTGGTCTGCTGCGGTATCGCCTTTGGCGAATTGCTCGGCGGCACCGGCAAAATCACCGGCCTGGTAGCGGGCGTAGCCTTGCCACCGAGGGTTGTCGAAGCGTTCTGCGGCCTCGGCGGGACGTTGGGATTCGAGCAAGTGCATACCTTGCTGATCCGGGCGCAGCCATAGGTCCCGCAGGCTCAGTGCGCTGGCCGGTTGCGGCATCACGACGAGTAGCGGTAGGCACAATAGCCAGCCGCGGCGGCCGGCACACGCGGCCAGTAACAGCAGCGGCAGCAGCAGCCAGTGTCCCTGGTCCAGCCAGGCGCTGAGTCGGGTGGTGTCATCCTGAGTCAGCAGTGCGCCACTGCGCTCCAGCAAGCCGAGGCTGCTTAGATCAGTGTCATCGATACGCGCCCGCTGATAGCGACCGCCAACCTCGGTGGCGAAACGGCGCAAGGTGATGTCATCCAGCCTCGGCATCAGGATGGCGCCTTTGTCGTCCTTGAGGAAGCTGCCGTCTTCCCTGGCGATGGGCGCTCCTTGCTCAGTGCCGATGCCAAGGATCAGCAGTTGCTGGTCGCTGTCATCGAGGGAGGTCAGGATCGCGGTGCGCTCCTGTTCGTTCAGGCTGCTGCCGATCAACAGCAACCGGCCGCGCCCGTTCGCCCCTCGCTCAAGGAGTTCGATGCCGTGCGCAACGGCCAGGTCTGCACGGTGGCCGGGTTCCGGCATCAGTTCGGGTTGAAGCGCGCCCAGTAGGTTCTGCGTCGTGGCGATATCGTTGGTCAGCGGCACCAGGGTATGGGCGCTGCCGGCGAACGCTACCACCGCGGTTTGGGCCTCCTGACGGGCCTGCAACAGGTCGAGAATCTTGCGCTTGGCCTGTTCCAGGCGATTGGGATGGACATCGGCCGCGAGCATGGCGGGCGTCGTGTCCAGCAGCACCACCAGCGGATCGGCGCGCGACAGGCTGGGCTGTTCGGCATGCTGCCAGCTCGGCCCGAGCAGTGCCAGACAGGCAAGCAGCCAGGCCGCTCCGAGCACCAGCCAGGGGCGTCGGCTGTTGCGCAGCCTGCCGCGGGTCAGCAACGCCGCATGGAAGGCTTCGGGTAACAGGCGCTGCCAACGGCCGATCTGCCGCTGGCGATGCCAGAGCCGCCACAGCAGCCAGATCGGCAGCGGCAGAATCAACAGCCAGAAGGGCCTGAGCAGGTGCGGCAGGAACTCGATCATGGCCGCGCCCCGCGCCAGACCAGGCGTTGCAGCGACGGCCGCCAGAGGCTGTTCGCAACCAGTAGCAGGCTGATCAATAACGCGGCCGACAATGGCCAGACATAGAGCGCATCGGCCAC
>DPSI01000437.1 GCA_003527165.1 Pseudomonas sp. | reverse complement strand
CGCTCTTCCGATCTCCGGGCTTGTCGATGATCACCTCGCCGTCCAGCGGCTGCAGTTCGGGAATCAATTCCCAGCCCGGCTCGCCGCGCACCAGGATACGCCCGCAGGGACCGGTATCGCCGATGCCAGCGCCGATCCGCTGGGAACGCCAGCGTTTGTTGGCCGGCAGGTCGGACAGATCCGGACGGTGCCCCTCACGGGTATGGATAATGTGGAAGCCCTGCTCACGCATGATCTTCAAGACGCGGCCGATGGGCTCGATGGGCGCGCGTACCGCTGCCAGATCATAGCCCATGGTGTCGACGTAGCCGCCCTCACCACAGAAATCGATCTGCATATCGATGATCACCAGCGCGGTATTGGCCGGATGCAACTGACCGTTGTACGGCCAGGGATAAGGCTCGGAAGTCAAAAAACGTTCGCTCACGGTACTAGTCCTGGTTGTCCGGGTTGTAGAGACGCTCGGGTACGGGAAATCCGCAGCTGCTGCCGTCGGTGTGCACGACCTCGTCTTCCCACGGCAATCGGTACTGGCCTGCAGCAAGGTCATGCATGTAGGTGTAGGGACAATCCTGCGCGCCGCCCTTTACCGCCACGTAACCGCGGTGGCCGAACTGGTAGATGTTGTTTTCCACGCCCCAATGCTTGCGGGCCTCGCGTACCAGGTCCGGGCGCAGTTCACAGCAAACGATCTCATCGGCGCGCCCGCCCCCCTCGGCCATCGGCGTTCCGTCGAAATCGACGAACATGGCTTCGCCCATCGAGTCGAAGGTGCCGTCGGAGCCGCACATGCATACGCTGGCGGTCTGCATCAGATTGGTGAAAGCATTGACCTGGTTGGTGATCTTCCACGAATGCCGGATCGGCGCGGTATAGCCCGCGGTGCGGATCATGATTTCGGCGCCTTTGTAGGCGCATTCGCGGGCCATTTCCGGGAACATGCCGTCGTGGCAGATGATCAGCGCGAGCTTGCTGCCGCGCGGCCCCTCGCAGACCGGGATGCCCAGATCGCCCGGTTCCCAGGGCTCGACCGGCACCCACGGATGCAGCTTGCGATAGTAGAGCCGCACCTCGCCGGTATCATCGACGATGATGCCGCTGTTGTAGGGATTGCCCTGCGGGTTGGCCTCCATGATTGAGAAGCAGCCCCAGATACTGTGCTCAATGCAGGCCTGCTTCAATGCGGCCACTTCTGGCCCGTCCAGCGTGCACAGGATGTCTGGCGAGGTGTCCATCGACAGACCGTGCAGCGAATACTCGGGAAACACGATCAAATCCATGCCCGGCATACTGCGGCGCGCCTTGCCGATCATCGACACGACCTTCTGCGTCTGGGTCCAGAGTTCATCGCGGGTATGCGGGTCCGGCAATGTCAGTTGGGCCAGCCCGATCACGACGCCATTGGGTGATTTGTTCAATCCGCCAAGTCCACTTGCCATGCGTAATTACCTCTAGCGATTGAGACTGAGCTCGCCGGGAGCTCCGGTCAGTGTGCGGTTCGGACGACAGGTAGCGAGCATCACCGCCATCGTCAAAATGTAGGGTGCGGCGCTGTACAGGTAGTAGCCCGAGCTGATGCCCACCGATTGCAGCGCCGGGCCGATGGCACCGGCGGCGCCGAACACCATCGACGCCCACAGGCAGTTCAGCGGCTGCCAGCGGGCGAAGATCACCAGCGCCACCGCCATCAGGCCCTGGCCACTGGACAGGCCCTCGTTCCAGCTGCCCGGATAGTAAAGCGACAGATAGGAGCCGCCGACACCGGCCAGGAAGCCGCCTACCGCGGTGGCGATTACGCGCACTCGCAGTGGCCGGTAGCCCAGCGCCTGGGCCGATTCGGAGTGGTCCCCGACCAGGCGCAGAACCAGGCCCCAGCGTGTGCTGCGCAAGCCCCAATGCAGGAAGATCGCCAGTGCCACGCCGATAAAGAACAGTACGTTGATGTTCAGCGCCGAACGCATGCTGGGATCGTTGCTCCAGACCCCGAGGGAAATCGAGGGCAGCATCGGTGCTTGAGGCTGAATGAAGGCCTTGCCGAGAAAGAACGCCAGGCCGGTACCGAGCAACATCAGTGCGATGCCGAAGGCAATGTCATTGACACGCGGTAGCGAGCAGACCATGCCATGCAGCAGTCCAAGCAACAGCCCGATTCCGCCAGCTGCGAGCACCCCAGTCCAGGCCGACCCAGACAAGTAGGCCACGGCATAACCGACCATCGCACCGGCGACCAGAATGCCTTCCAGCCCGAGGTTGATGCGCCCACTCTTTTCCGTCAGACATTCGCCCAGGCTGACGAACAGGAACGGCGTACCGACCCGCACCGCACCCGCCAACAGGGCCAGCAGGAAGGTCACGAAATCCAGATCACCCATGTTGCACCTCGGCGCTCTTTGCCTTGTTGGCATGCTCCTCGAGGGAAATGCGCCATCCGGTGATCCTGCCTGCCAGTGCCTCCCAGGCAAGAAGGTTGGTGAACAGCAGCCCCTGAAGAATAAGCGTCGTGGCATCGGGCAGATCCAGCCGTCGTTGCAAAAGGCTGCCACTGGCCTCGATGCCGCCGATCAGCGTTGCGCAGACGATGATGGCCAGCGGGTTATGGCGGGCGGCAAAGGACACCAGAATGCCGCTAATGCCATAACCGACGATCAACGAGGCGTTGGCACTGCCCTGCACCGCGCTGACCTCGTACATCCCCGCCAGCCCGGCCGCCGCTCCGCCGAGCACACAGGTGAAGATCACCAGCCGATTGACCGGAAGCCCTAGCATGCGCGCCGTCTGCACGTTGCCGCCGACCACGTCCAGGGCAAAGCCTTTGACGCTGTGGCGAACCAGCACCCAGGCCATCACGCAGGCAATGATGCCGGCGACCAGACCCCAGTGAACGCGGAACGAGTCCTCATTGATCACCCCGATCATCAGGGAATGATCCAGTCCCACGGTGGACGGTTTGTTCAGGCTGGAGGGATCCCGTAATGGCCCTTCGACCAGATGGTTGAACAGCGCGATGGCGATATAGGACAGCAGCAGACTGCCGATGGTCTCGTTCAGCCCGCGCTTCTGCCGCAACCAGCCATTGACTCCGACCCAGAAGCCTCCGACCAACATCGCCACCAGCCCCATGGCGACAAGCGTCGCCAGCGGAGGCAGTCCGGTCAGCCACAGCGGCAGCGTCGCGGACGCCAAGCCACCCAGCACCAGTGCGCCTTCGCCACCGATGATGATCAGACCGGCACGCGCCGGCAGCGCCACGCACAGCGCCGTCAGCATCAACGGCGCGGCGCGCTGTAAGGTACTTTCCCAGGCAAAGGACGAACCGAAGGCGCCTTCGAACACCAGGCGAACGGCCTCGAACGCCGGCTTGCCCTGAAGGGCCAGGAACAGCACGAACAGCGCAAAGGAGCTGATGATCGACAGCATGGTAGGCAGGCCGGGCAATGCCAGCCTGCCCAACTTACTCGCAAGATAGTGTGAATTCATGGATCAGATATCGCCGCGCACGCCTTCGACGAGGTAGTCCATCTGCTCCAGCACCACGTCGGTCTGACCCAGCGACTCGCCCTCGGCCAGGACCACGTTGCCCTTGTTGTCGTTCAGCGGTCCCTTGAACAGCGTGAACTCACCAGCAATCATCGCTGCCTTGATCTGATCCGCATGCTCACGGGCTGCGGCACTGACGTTGGCACCGTAATCCGAGGTCTTGACGAACCCTTCTGCCAGGCCGCCGCGCATGAAGTTGTTCATGGTCTGGCCCTTCTGAACCGCTTCGACGTGTGCGCGATACGGTGTTTCCCAGTTCCATTCGGCACCGGTCAGATAACCGTTGGGTGCCAGAGCCGCCTGGCTGGCATGGTAACCACAGCTCATTACGCCTCGACGCTCAGCCGTTTCAACGATGACCTTGGGGCCATCGACGTGACAGGTCAGCACGTCACAGCCCTGGTCGATCAGGCCGTTGGCGGCTTCCGCCTCGCGCACCGGCAGCGACCAGTCCCCGGTAAATATCACGGTCGTGGTGATTTCCGGATCCACCGAGCGCGCGCCGAGGGTGAACGCATTGATATTACGCAACACTTGGGCAACGGGTTTGGCGGCGATGAAACCGAGGCGCTTGGATTTGCTCATGTGGCCGGCCACCACACCGTTGAGGTACTGACCCTCGTCGATATAGCCAAAGAAGCTGCCCACGTTCTCCGGGTGTTTGCTGGTATCCCACAATCCGCCGCAGTGGGCAAAACGTACCTCTGGGTACCGCTGGGCTACCCTCAACACGTGAGGATCGAAATAACCGAAGGAGGTAGCGAAGATCAGTTCCGCACCGTCCTGACGGATCATGGCCTCCATCGCCTGCTGCACGGCAGACGTCTCGGGTACATTCTCTTCCTCGACTACCGTGACGTTGGGCATGCTGCGAATGATGCGCGCAGCTTGGGCATGGGCCTGGTTGTAACCGAAGTCATCACGCGCCCCGACGTACACGAAGCCGACTACAAGAGGTTTGTCCGCCGCGCGGGCAATGCTGAAGGGCATCGCAGCAGCAATACCGATAATACTGGCGAGCCTAAGAAATTTACGACGGTCGAGATCTGACATGGCAGGGTCCTTCGTGAGCATGGAATCATGTGTTCATTCATGTATTCATGTTCAAGGCACGATGCATGCCAGCCGCCATATTCGGTCGAATGGCAAGTTTAGGCGGGACGTTGCGCTTTATCTTCGAGCATCCCAGGAAACTCAAGCTCCCTATTGGTGCGCATCATAAAGGCAATAAGGCGCCTGTTCAGTTGTTGTGCTGTGTCAACCGCTGGGGCCGTTAGGAAAAATCATTTGCCATTTCAACCGCAGCAAGTTCCATACAAGCCGTCATATTTGATGCTTTCGGGACGCTGATGAAGATTCATGATGAGTCGCATCCATACGACAATTGATGAAGCCACGAAAGCCGCATGGTGGGCACCCGTGCCCCGGACGACGCGTCTACCCTAATAAGATCGCCGATAACTTAGACGGAAGCCGCAGCATTTAGGGATCCGTGCGAGTCCTGCACAAAAGAACCGAGAATAGTCGAGTCGACCATGATGGTGTGCCCATTAAACACCTTCGAAACCCGCAGACGCCTCGCTAGATCATTAATAACTTCGAACCCATGGAACGTTTGGCTTCAGCGCAGACTAAGGCTTGCTCTACTCGCCAATGCGCGCAAAACCGCTCTCGCGTATAGGTGATGCGGTCCGTGACAAGATCCGAAAGGTTCATATATTCGCGCTCACTGTGAGCAATCCAACAAATCAAAGTTTCTTGCACAAGCGCTGAAGCCTTGATTTGGCTTACCTTACTCGACGCCCACGGACAGCTGACCTTTCGCCTCATCCTTCCCCGCCTCCTTCAGCAGCGCTTCCCTTCTGTTGCACGGGATCCGCTGGCCACTGCCCGGCATCAACGAAGAAAATGCTCGCGCCCTTGCGCGCGATCTGGCGAACCGCATTTGCCTGCTGCGTTTCCGATTGGGCCAGATCAAGACCGCTGAAGCACTGCTGCAGGAACTGGCTGAAATCCGCACCGGAATTTCCCCGCATAGTCACAGCCAAAAGCGCCGCGCCCGAGTATCGCTCACAGCTCGCAGCTCGCAGCTCCCAGGCGCGCTTGCGGGTGCTTCGCTCGATCCGACTTTGTCCGGGTGGGTGCGATGCGCTCTGCCAGTGCTCATCGGGCGAGCCGTGCCAGCCCGGCACGATCAGATAACGGATGCTGCGCGTAGCGGCGCCTCCTGTGATCTTGGCGGTCAGTAGGCCGTGGCCCCCTCGGCATCGCATGGCGCCTGGCAGCTGGCCGAGCACTGCCTATACAGTGCGTATTATCCCGACGAGTTTCTGAAACCCGATTAAACGCTACTCGCAGCTACCACTTTTTTTGCACGCGATATCGTTACGCACTTAGCATTTGCAAGCTGTACTCAGGGCCTGTGGCATAGGGCAGTTCGCTAGTTGGTAGCATCGAACTCCAGAAGGTTGACCCGCTATCGGCGGATGATGAATGACGCAGCGGGTTCAACTCCTTATAGGGGAATTGAACAGGTCCATGTCGGGCAACCAGACTCCACCTCAACACGAATGTCCAGAATGTTGAGATTTGATTAGATTCACTATTGACGCTCGAAAATATCCGCCTATCTTTGAGCACTGAGAAAGCCAGACAACATGCGGCCTGCGCCAAGCGTCGGCTTGAACCTTCAGGCAGGAGCCCTCCGATTCGACGACTTAGGTCGGATCCCCCGGCTCCACCAATTCAACACTGAAACCCGTCTAGAACGCGGGTTTCAGGCCAGATTTGATGGCATTGGATTACTCACAGTCCATCTGTGAATCCAAAAGGTATGCCATCATGTCCAAGCTCCAAAGCAGAACAGGTGTTCCGCACCTCGTCTTCCAAGCCAAAACCGGCCTCCAGTATTACCTCACCTTCCCTAAGCATTTTGCGTCCAATCCGAAGCTGCCCGCGCAGATTCGCTGGTCCCTCAGTCACGACGAAGCCCTTGCCCGTGAGCTCGCCAAGTATTTAAACGCCTCATTCGAGCAGTTCCTAGCAAAGGCATCCTCAACGCTGTTCGTCAAGCACTTTTAGAAAATTAAAACTCAATCATCGACCATCGGTTATATCTGATACGTATATATTGACAAAGATCGCGCTATTACGAACCCGAATGGTACGAAGATAACTATCAATCGGACGTAGTTCTTGAGCACGATAAATAACTATTTGGGATCGAGACCTCTCGTCGCGGTCGATGCGATGCTGACCCA
>DPSI01000567.1:752-4517 GCA_003527165.1 Pseudomonas sp. | reverse complement strand
CGGCGTGGTCCGCGAAGCCAATCCGGTTGCACTGGGATTGCTGGGTGGCCCGCTGGAAGGGCTTCTCTGGCGTGATGTGATTGCCCGTAGCTTTGCGCCACGCAAAGACGATGGCCACGAAGTCTCATTGAAGGACGGGCGTCGCGTTTCCATCGCGACGCGCTCGTTGAATGGCGAACCCGGGCAGCTGGTCCTGCTGACCGATCTGACCGAGACGCGGAGACTTCAGGAACAACTGGCGCGTCATGAGCGCTTGTCCGCGCTGGGGCGCATGGTGGCTTCGTTGGCTCATCAGATCCGTACGCCGCTTTCCACGGCGCTGCTTTATGCCAGCCATCTGGAGCAGGGCGGGCTATCCGATGAGCATCAACGGCGCTTCGCCGGACGCCTGAAGGACCGTCTGAACGAACTGGAGCACCAGGTTCGCGACATGCTGGTTTTCGCCCGAGGCGACTTGCCGCTGGAGGACCGGCTGGTCCCAGCCGAATTGCTGGCTGCGTTGCGTGCCGCGGCCGAGGCTCGAGTGGAGGGGGTCGCCGTCCGCTGGCAATGCGATGTGCAGAGCGGCGCGCTTTTATGCAATCGCGACACCTTGGTCGGCGCACTGCTCAACCTGATCGAGAACGCGCTCCAAGCTGCGGGCAGCGCTCCGAGACTCAAAGTGCATCTGTATGCGCGAGATTCTGTGCTACGTATCAGCATCAGCGACAACGGTGCGGGAATCGATGCCGCGACCCTGGCTCGACTCGGTGAACCTTTCTTTACTACCAGGGCGACCGGGACCGGGCTGGGTCTGGCCGTCGTCAAATCGGTGGCGCGTGCCCATTCGGGCTCACTTGAACTGCGCTCTCGCGTGGGCCGAGGGACCTGCGCCATCTTGCAGTTGCCGCTGCTTCCGGTGTTCTCACCGGCAATTTCGGAGTGAGGCCCATGGTCGCGAAGATTCTGTTGGTCGAAGACGACCGTGCGCTGCGAGAGGCGCTAGGCGATACCCTGGAGCTCGGTGGTTATCCGTATCGTGCGGTTGATAGCGCCGAAGCTGCACTGCTTTCGCTGGAGCGGGAAGGGTTCGATCTGGTGGTCAGCGACGTGAACATGCCTGGCATGGACGGTCATGCGTTGCAGGGACTGGTCCGCCAACGGTACCCGCAGATACCGGTCCTGCTGATGACCGCCTACGGTGCCGTCGAGCGGGCGGTCGAGGCGATGCGTCAGGGGGCTGTGGATTACCTGGTCAAGCCGTTCGAGCCGAAGGTGCTGCTAGGGCTGGTCGCTCGACATGCCTGCGGGCGCCTTGGCGCATCCGACCAGGATGGACCGGTCGCGGTCGAACCGGCAAGCCGGCAACTGCTGGCACTGGCGGCCCGAGTCGCGCGGAGCGATTCGACCGTGTTGGTTTCCGGGGAGTCCGGCACGGGCAAGGAAGTGCTGGCCCGCTACATCCATCAGCAATCATTGCGTGCTGACAAGCCCTTTATCGCCATCAACTGCGCGGCGATACCGGACAACATGCTCGAGGCGACGCTGTTCGGCCACGAGAAAGGTGCCTTCACCGGCGCCATCGCAATGCAGCCGGGCAAGTTCGAGCTGGCCGAAGGCGGCACGCTGCTACTCGACGAAATCTCCGAGATGCCGTTGACGCTCCAAGCCAAGTTGCTGCGCGTTCTGCAGGAGCGTGAGGTCGAGCGTGTCGGCGGCCGCAAGCCGATACCGTTGGATATTCGTATCGTCGCCACGACCAATCGCGATCTGGCTGATGAAGTTCGCAACGGCCGCTTCCGGGAAGATCTGTTCTACCGACTTTCGGTGTTCCCGCTCGCCTGGCCGGCGTTGCGTGACCGACCTACCGATATCGTGCCGCTTGCCGAGCGGTTGCTGGCCAATCATGCGGTGAAGATGCGTCAACCAAACGTCAGGCTCACGGCCGAGGCGCGCCAATGCCTGCTCGGCCATTCATGGCCCGGGAATGTTCGTGAACTGGATAACGCCATTCAGCGCGCCTTGATTCTGCAGCAGGGCGGCCTGATCCGGCCGGACGACCTGTGTCTGACTGCCGCGGCTGGTTTCGCCTCGATGGCAGGCAGCACCGCAGATGGAGTCATGCCGTCCATGCCTGCGCCTATGGCGTCCCCAGCGCCAGCCGAAACGGCCGGTGCGCTGGGCGAAGAGCTGCGCCGTCGCGAGTTCGAGCTGATCCTCGATACCTTGCGGGCCGAACGCGGGCGCCGCAAGGAGACCGCAGACCGCTTGGGCATCAGCGCACGCACCCTGCGTTACAAGCTGGCTCAGATGCGTGACGCCGGGATGGACCCCGAAGCCTCGTTGTATGTCAGCTGAACCGACGGATAACGGCGGCTCTGATAAGCTCCAGCCATCATCGCTCATGAGGGGTTGAATATGGACGAAGGGTTCTGGCAACGGCGTTGGGCACGCAACGAAATCGGATTTCATCTAAACGAGGTCAATCCTTTTCTGCGCCGTCACTGGCCGGGTTTGCGGCTGACCGAAGGCGCCCGAGTTCTGGTGCCGCTGTGCGGAAAGAGTCTCGATATGGCTTGGCTGGCCGAGCAGGGCTTTGCAGTGCTCGGTGTCGAGTTGAGCGAACGCGCGGTCGAGGACTTTTTCACCGAGCAGGGCCTGGAGGCCGATATAAGCGTTAAGGGTGGGTTCAAGGTTTACCGTGCCGGTGCGTTGGAAATTCGCTGTGGCGACTTCTTCGCCCTGAGCCACAACGAGGTGGCTGATTGCCAAGGCTTGTACGACCGGGCTGCGTTGATCGCATTGCCTGCGGATATGCGTCAGCATTATGTCGAGCACTTGGCGAACATCCTTGCGCCGAGCTGCCAGGGATTGCTGATTACCCTGGACTACGAGCAGGAACAGATGTCCGGCCCGCCATTCGCGGTGAGTGATGCCGAGGTTCGACAGTCCCTGAGCTCACGTTGGGAAATCGAATTGCTGGAACGGGCGAACGTGCTGGACGGCAACTGGAAATTTCTTCAACGCGGTCTGACGCGCCTGGAAGAAAGCTGCTACCGACTCGGTGTGCGTTCGTAGAACCCCATAGGCTGTAACGCGATGGCAGCGGGTTGCCAGCCACCAAGTCAAATCACCGGCGCGGGTCGCGAATCACTTGTTGCTCTGAAGCTGGCGGATGAATCCGTCCGCTTCGTCTATCGCCAGCTGCATGTCTGCCAGCAGCTGATCGACGTTCCCTGCGAGCGTGCGGTATTCCCCCTGCAAAGCACCGATGGCGCGGGCGTTGAGGTTGTGCTTGAGAAACAGCACCTGATCACGCAGCACATCGAGCACTGGGTCGATGCGCTTCTCCGCTGCCTTCATGCGTTGCAGCAGCAGGCGATAGTCCTTCTGGGTGCGCTCCAGATCCTTGGCGCTGGCCGCCTTGAGGCTCGCGTTGCTGTACTCGCCGAGTTCTTGCTTCCATTCCTTGAACAGGGCATCGGCCACATCCTCGACCGCCTCGATCCTGTTCCGCACATCGCGGGCGCTGTTTTCGCTGGCTTCGAATTCGCTATTCAGCGCCTCGTAGCGCTCTTCGAGCTCGCCACCCTGGACCTGCACCACGCTGCGATAGCGTTCGAGGGCGTTCTTGAATTGCTCCTTGGCCTGCTGTTGGGAATCGCGGGCATCTTCGACGCGGTCCACCAGAATGTCGCGTTTGTGCAACCCAACCTTTTCCATTGCCGAGTAGTAGGCGCTCTGGCAACCGACCAGGGCGAGCAGAATGAAGCTGAGGAGCATGAG
>DPSI01000567.1:0-650 GCA_003527165.1 Pseudomonas sp. | reverse complement strand
GCCGCTACGTGCAAAGCCGGGACGAAAAAAGGCTGCCAGTGCTGCGGGGAGGAGCTTTTAGGCTTTCAAGCGGGCAGAAGGGCTGCATTCCCCGTGGGGCGCGAAGCTTTTTGCCGTTTCGTGATCTGAGGGCGGCCAATGCCGCCCTTGTCTCGGGTCGCCCGGTTAGCCGCGCTGACGCAGGGCTTCGATACGATCTTCCAGTGAGGGGTGCGTCATCAGCAGCCCGGCCAGGCCGTTACGTAGCGCGCCGTTGATGCTGAAGGCTTTCAGGCTGTCCGGCATGTCCACCGGCACGCCTTGTTCCGTGCGCAGCCGCTGGAGGGCGCCGATCATCGCGCTGGTACCGGCTAGCTGTGCTCCTGCTTCGTCGGCGCGGAATTCGCGTTTGCGCGAGAACCACATGACGATGATGCTGGCGAGAATACCCAGCACCAACTCCGCGAAGATGGTCGCAACGAAGTAGCCGATACCATGGCCGTCTTCGTTCTTCAGGATCGCGCGATCGACGAAACTGCCGAAGATCCGAGCGAAGAACATGACGAAGGTGTTCACAACGCCCTGGATCAGCGCCAGGGTGACCATGTCGCCATTGGCCACGTGGCCGATTTCATGCGCCACCACCGCGCGCACTTCATCCGGGGAGAAAC
>DPSI01000602.1 GCA_003527165.1 Pseudomonas sp. | reverse complement strand
CGCGGGAATTGAACCACCGCATACCCATAGTGATCACCTTTTGTTTTTGTAAATGAAGGCGATACCTACCAGGACTGGTATCGCCCGCTTTCGGTGGGCTTGACTCTAAGCGCACCGAGGTGAATAAGCGTTTGGTAAATCCTTAATCAGGTATCCATTTTATTTATTAAAAACGAGGGATTGCCGTCCGGTGTAACGGGCGAAGTATGGGAGCGGGCCGCCGTAGGGTTACCGCGGGCGCGCTAATTGACCTATAGAGGTCCGAGGGGCGATACGGCAGTCACGCTCCAAGTCGTATACAAGCGGGCCTGTGACAGCATCGCTAGTGAACCTTGCATTGCGCGAACAGGCTGGCTGTGCCTGAGCCGGAGTTGGAGGTGCACGCCCGCTTCCCGTTTGGCATCACATGGATCGGTTGATCGTTCCCACCCGTATTCATGACCCAGTCGATTGCAGTGAGCTGTGAGTCGAGTCGTCCTATCGCCTTGGCGCCCTGCGCTGTCAACCACAGGGTGCCCTTACGTAGGTAAGCCCCTGGGGGCTGTGCAATTGCCCCGCCGTCTATCGGTGTCTTGGGCTTTCCGGCTCAAGGCCAATCACATCGATGAGGTGGACGGCGCCGTAGCCGGGATTCGAAACAGCGGCGCAGGTCGGCCGTGAAGTACGCTTTCGCACGCATGTATCCTCGCTCGACGCGGCCTACCGGCTAGCCCACGTCGGGTTGGGGCTGTGCATCTTTCCGCAAGAGGCGGTGCAGCGCTACATCGGCCTGTTCGACCTGCACGCCATCCCGCTGATAGACGATTGGGCGCTGGGTGAGTTCGTGATATGCGTGCGCGATGCCGATGCGCTGTCGCTATCGGCTAAGCGCCTGCTCAATCATTTACTGGCTCGGGTGCCGACGCAAAGCCTTCCCTGAGCATCCATCGTGGTTCGCGATACACCGCTACAACCGGATCAGGCTGTATTAATTCAACAATGGGCTTCCGCCTGCGGGGGCTTCTGATTTATGGAAGCGTCAGCGGAAAACGGCTGGCATGTCGATACGGCGCCAGATCGCTTCGGAGACGCTGTAGACGGCGAAGGCCACCAATCCAAGGCCCACTAGCGACAGCCAGAAGGTGCCGAACGGCAGGCTCTGCAGCGCCTTCAAAGCATCCTCCAGCCCAGGAGGATCGGTGGGTTCGTAGCGTCCGCCGCCGCTAAAAAGCATGCCGGCAACGATCAGGAAGGCGACGCCACGAGCGATCAGGCCTGCGCGTGCGATTGGTCGAACCCAGCGCATAACATCTTCGGAGGCATGGAAGTACTTTTCGAACTTGGCTTTCCAGCCTTTGACGAGGTGGGCAATACCCACTGCGAGCGGAACCAGCGCGACGACATAGACCAGATAATTCGAGTATTTCAAGCCGAGCAGACCCGAGAGGAAATCGCTACTGCCCGAGCTACCCGCACCGCCACTTGCGGATTCGCCAACGGAGCTGCCGAGCAGGCCAAGGGTAAACAGTGCCAGCAGGGTATAGGCAGCGGCGCTGCCGAGCAGCCCGGCTCGAATCGACAGGCCTTTGGCATCAGTGCCGTGCCCCTCCGGGTCGGTGATCGCCTGCGTCAGACGCCAGGCCACATAAGCCACCAGGCCGACGACCATGACCCAGAGCAAGGTGTCGCCGAAGGGGTGCCCCAACAATTGCTGGATGGCGCCCTTGGTTCCAACGGTTTCACCGCTGCCAATGCCGGCCATGAATGCGAACGCGCCGACGATCAGGTAAACGACACCTCGTGCGGCATAACCGCTGCGGGCGAGCCAGACGATACCGCGGCTGACTTCGCCGTTGCCATGAGCTGCAATGGTCTGCATCAGGCCTCCTGTTTTTCTGGTAACGGTCAGACAGTAGACGGGGCCTGACCAAGAGGGTTCGCTGTGGTCTACGGGCGGCTTGGTTACGGATGGAGCAGTAGGCGCGGGGAAGCTGGTAGCATGACGCAAATGCGAGCTATTCCTTTTTGCTGCAAAAGCCACGGTGGCTCGTAGCCGTTTTTATAGGATTCACGATGACCTTTACCCGAAGAAAGATGTTGGCCGGCCTGGCTGGCTTGGGTGTGCTGGGTGTCGTCGGTGGCGGTGCGCGCTACTGGCTCGGACGCCCTGCCGATGTGACCCGCCACGATTACGAGCTGATCGCGGCGCCGTTGGATGTGGAGCTGATCGCCGGGCATCGGACGCCCGCCTGGTGCTATGGCGGTCAGGCGCCCGGCCTCGAATTACGTGCGCGACAGGGCGACTGGCTGCGGGTGCGCTTCGTCAATCATCTGCCGGAACCGACTACCATCCACTGGCATGGCATCCGTTTGCCGCTGAATATGGATGGCGTGCCCTATGTCTCGCAGTTGCCCGTTTTACCGGGAGAGTCGTTCGATTATCTGTTTCAGGTTCAGGATGCCGGCAGTTTCTGGTACCACCCGCATACCACCAGCGCTGAGCAGCTTGGCCGTGGGCTGGTAGGGCCGCTGATCATCGAGGAGCGTGAGCCGAACGGCTTCCGCCATGAGCGCACGCTGAGCCTGAAGAGCTGGCATGTGGACAAGCAGGGCGCCTTCACGGACTTCAGCGTGCCACGCGAGGCCGCGCGCGGCGGTACGCCCGGTGTGTTGTCGACCATCAATGGTGAGCACGCACCGACCTTAGAGTTGCCCGCAGATCAGGTCGTGCGACTGCGCATCCTCAATCTCGACAACACGCTGACCTACCGGCTGAATCTCTCGGCTGGGGAGGCGCGCATCTATGCGATCGACGGCCATCCGATTCAGCCGCGCGCCTTGGGCAAGGAATACTGGATGGGCCCGGGCATGCGCGTGGATCTGGCGCTGAAGGTTCCGCCTGCTGGCGAGCAGTTGTCCTTGCGCAACGGTCCGCTGCGGCTGGCAACGCTTGCGTCGGTAAGCACTGGCGAGGCTGAAGCGGATTGGCCAGCACCACTTCCCCCCAATCCTGTCGCCGAACCGGACCTGCAGCAGGCAGAAACCCTGCGTTTCAATTTCGAGTGGGCTGGCACCTTGTCCAGCGATGCTGGGCAGGGCGATGCCTTCACCTTCTGGCAGATCAATGGGCAGGCCTGGGACATCAATGACAAGACTTGCGCGGATCGGCCGATCGCGACGTTGAGGAAGGACGGTCACTATATCCTTGAACTGCGCAACCTCAGCCAGTATCAGCATCCGATCCATTTGCATGGCATGACTTTCAAGGTGATCTCGTCCAATCGCAAACGAATCGAGCCTTGGTTCACCGACACCTACCTGCTGGGCAAGAACGAAACCGCAAGGATCGCCCTGGTAGCGGATAATCCCGGCGTGTGGATGTTCCATTGCCATGTCATCGACCATATGGTGACGGGGCTGATGGCGGCAATCGAGGTCGTGTAGAGGGGCGGGCTTCAGGCCATAGGCTGTAGGCAAAGAGCGAAAAGTTTGACTGTCGTTTGGCTCTGGTCGCAGGCTGATTCGCCTGAAGCCTGAAGCCTGAAGCCTGAAGCCTGAAGCCTGAAGCCTGAATTATGAAAAAATTACAAATCATCGACCGCTCGCGGGACGAGCATTTCATGCGCGAGGCGCTTGCACTTGCAGCGCAGGGCGCGGCTCTGGGCGAGGTGCCGGTGGGCGCTGTGCTGGTGCGGGACGGGCACATTATCGGTCGGGGTTTCAACTGCCCGATATCCCGGCACGACCCCAGTGCTCACGCTGAAATGGTGGCGATCCGCGACGCGGCGTCGCGCGTGCAAAACTACCGTGTACCAGGCAGTACGTTGTACGTGACGCTGGAGCCCTGCAGCATGTGTGCGGGGTTGGTCGTGCACTCGCGCATCGCTCGTGTCGTTTATGGTGCTAGCGAGCCCAAGGCCGGTGTGGTGGTCAGTCGTGGCGAATTCTTCGCGCAAGATTTTCTTAATCATCGGGTGCTCGCCGAAGGCGGCGTGCTGAAGGAGGAGTGCGGCACGGTGCTGAGCGATTTCTTCCGGCAGCGAAGGCAGGCGCGGATCTTATCCTAGGCCTATTTGGGAGCGCTCAGGTCTGTAGGACCGAATTCATTCGGCCACAAATTTGCTGTAAGGCCGAACAAGTTCGGCCTTACGGCAAAGGCCTTAGTCTCGATAGCGCCGTACACCCGGTTTGGGCAGCGTCTCGTGGGCGGCGACACTGCCTTGGGCTGGAAACACCACCAGATGATCAGCGGCGATGCCAATGCCGACTTCTTGGCCGGTCGGGTAGTCCGCATGGCTGGGAAAGATACCTTCGAGCAGATTGCCGGTCGGCAATTGCAGGCGGTACAGGGTCGAGGCGCCGAGGAAGGTCTTGCCAACGATAAGCGCCTTGAGCGCGCTTTGCGGCGAATAGACGATGTCATCCGGGCGCAGTAGAACATCCACGGAACTGCCGGCCGGCATGGTGTAGGCGCGGTTGCCGCGAATGACTCCGAGTTCGGTCTGTACCGTCTCTGGATCGATCAATTGACCGCGAATGAAATACCCCTGGCCGATGAAACTGGCGACGAAGGGCGTAAGCGGCTCGTGGTAAAGGTTGAACGGGGTGTCCCATTGTTCTAGCCGTCCCTCCTTGAGTACTCCGACCTGATCGCTGACGGCGAACGCCTCTTCTTGATCGTGCGTGACCAGAATGGCGCTGGTGCCGCGCGTCTTGAGAATATCGCGCACCTCATGACTCAGCCGGCGCCGCAGGTCACCATCGAGGTTGGAAAAAGGCTCATCGAGCAACAGCAGTTCTGGCTCGGGGGCCAGCGCGCGGGCGAGGGCGACGCGCTGCTGCTGACCGCCAGAAAGCTCGTGCGGATAACGCTTGCTCAGCGGTGCTAGATGCACCAGCTCGAGCATCTCACGAACGATACGCTGGCTGTGCGGATGCTGGCGGATGCCGAAGCCGATGTTCTCCCCCACCGTCAGGTGCGGGAACAGGGCATAATCCTGGAAGACCATGCCGATCCGGCGCTTCTCCGGCGCGAGCGGCTCATTCCAGTTGTTCATGGAACCACTTATGAAGAGCTTGAGCAGGTCAGCCTGTTGCTTGCTTCCCGCGCGGGGCTGAGCACCGCCGAGGAGTCGATGGCGGACATCGCGGCGAAGATCGCCGAACTGGTTGCAACTTAGGCGGTTCGCACAAGTGACCGGCCGGGGTAATGCCGGGCGCGGCTGAGGTTTTTCACCTGTCAGGTCAGCACGGACCATACGCGGGCGCATGAACAAGGCGTCCCGGAGTCGACTTCCGGGCAACATCGCCTTTGGCTGCTAACAGCGGTGCCGACCTCGCCTCCGACGTATGGGTATGAGCTGCGTGATCCCATCAGTGTAGATGCCGGCGCATTGATAATGTAAATATACGTTCATTGGAGAAGTCTGTATATAGGAAGTCATGAAAGCCGCTTCTATCAACAATATTAGATTCGACCTGTCACCATATTTGGTGCATTTCTTCCGACATATCGACTTGGAAGGAAGCAATTTTGCTTTGTCGGTCGATGACTGGGGGCCGGGTGCGATCGTGGAGGACACGAAGATCTCGCCGCTCTTCCTTCTGCGCAACGCCATTCGCTCCCAACGTCTGTGGGCCACCTGGTCCGTGCGCGGCGGCTGTCGCACGGTCTACGGGCCGGATCCAGCTGTCTGCTTTACCGACATGCCGATCGCCGCCTTCCTTGAGGCCGGTCGGAACCGTCAGGCGAAAGGTCAGGCGATGAGCCCCTTCGGCATCCTCTTGCCGAAGCTCGGTGCCAACGCCGCCGGCGCACGGCCCGCGATCTATGGCCTTAGCGGCGCGCCCAAGATCCCCTCCGGCAAGGACGGTGGACCGCGGATTCTTCCACCCGCCGTATTGGCGCTGGCGGAACAGCATCGCTACGTGACCCTCAGCGCCGACGGCGTCGTCGAGTGTACCCATGAACGCGAGTGGCGTTGGCCCTGCCGTGAAGGCTTGGCCGACTATTCCGACTTGCTCAGCGGCCCGGAAATTCCTGGCTTCCCGCTCGACCTTAAGGGCATGGGTGTGGTCGTGCGCACCCAGGCCCAAGCCGACAAGGTTCTCCACGATCTGCTTGTGCTGTCCGACCAGGGCGCGCCCGGCCGCTATGACTTCTTCGTAGTCGGCGACAATGTCGGACCCCTTGAGGCGCTGCGGGATCCAGACGCCGTCCAGGCAGCACTGCTCGCGGCCGCCATCGATCTCTCTCCTCTCCGAACTCTGGCGAAGGTGCGTGAGAAGACGCTCGTATCTGCCTTCGACACCTGCGTCGCCGCCGTCAGTCGGGCGCAGGCCGGCAATGGGGCAACCGAAGCAGGGGGGTGCTGGCTTTGGCTGACAGATGCCAA
>DPSI01000512.1 GCA_003527165.1 Pseudomonas sp. | reverse complement strand
TAACGGATCATCAGCTCCGCCACCATGGCCAGATTCCGCAACTCGATCAGATCGCGACTGACTTTGTAATTGCTATAAAACTCATCGATTTCCCCCAGCAGCAGACGCACCCGGTGCTGAGCGCGCACGAGGCGCTTGTTGGTCCGTACGATGCCAACATAGTCCCACATGAATCGCCGCAGCTCGTCCCAGTTGTGCGCGATGATGACGTCTTCATCCGAATCGGTAACCTGGCTCGCATCCCAGGTTGGCAGGAAGGCTGGTGTCTCGACAGCTGGCAGCTCGCGGAGCATGTGCTGGGCGGCGGCCTGGGCATAGACGAAACACTCCAGCAGCGAATTACTGGCCATGCGGTTGGCACCGTGCAGCCCGGTAAAGCTGGTTTCGCCAATGGCGTACAACCCCGGCACATCGGTTCTGCCGGCCTGATCGACCACAACGCCACCGCAGGTGTAGTGTGCTGCCGGCACCACCGGAATCGGTTCCCGGGTAATGTCGATGCCAAATTCCAGGCAGCGCTCATAGACGGTCGGGAAGTGAGTCTTGATGAACTCCGTGGGTTTGTGACTGATATCCAGGTAGACGCAATCGGCCCCCAGTCGCTTCATCTCGTGGTCTATCGCCCGGGCTACGATGTCTCGCGGGGCCAGTTCGGCGCGTTCATCGAAGCGCGGCATGAAGCGTTCGCCGTTGGGCAGCTTGAGCATTGCGCCTTCGCCGCGTAATGCCTCGGTAATCAGGAAGCTCTTGGCCTTGGGATGGTACAGGCAGGTCGGATGAAACTGGTTGAACTCCAGATTGCCGACCCGGCATCCGGCGCGCCAGGCCATCGCAATGCCGTCACCGCACGCGCCATCCGGGTTGCTGGTATAGAGGTATACCTTCGCCGCACCGCCCGTCGCCAGAACGACAAATTTAGCCTGAAAAGTATCCACTTCACCGGTTGCCCGATCCAGCACATAGGCGCCAAGGCAGCGCTTGCCGCTCAAGCCCAGCTTGCGTTCGGTGATCAGGTCGACGGCGACACGCTGGTGCAGCAGGTCGATGTTGGTCCTGTCCTGGGTACGCGCAAGCAGGGTATTAAAGATCGCCGCGCCGGTGGCGTCGGCGGCATGGATGATGCGTCGGTGGCTGTGCCCGCCCTCACGCGTGAGATGGTACTCGAAGCTGCCGTCCTCACGGTCGGCTTCGTCCCTGGTAAAAGGCACGCCTTGCTCGATCAGCCAATGAATGGCTTCCCGGCTGTGTTCGACTGTGAAACGTACGGCTTCCTCTTTGCACAGTCCGCCTCCCGCGATGAGCGTGTCGGCGACGTGGGATTCGACCGTGTCGGCCGTGTCGAGCACTGCCGCGACGCCGCCTTGAGCCCAATACGTCGAGCCATTGGCCAGATCACCCTTGCTCAAGATCGCGACGCGAAGTGCGGCTGGCAGATTGAGCGCCAGCGTCAAACCGGCGGCACCGCTGCCTATGACAAGAACGTCGTATTGATAATGTCGGCTCATTTCGGATCTCACGTTGAGGCGAGCCCTAGTATATAGGTGCGTCCCGCTGCAAAATAGCGGCCCGCGTTTATGTGGTTGAAGGCTTTGGAACTTTTCTTGCAGGCATGTCTCTATAGACAGTTGTGGATGCAAGCCGGCTGGCCATCGATCGGTGGGCGGTTGGTTTTTGCTGTGGATACCAAGAGAGCGTTATCGAAGCGATCCGTTTTGAGACGTTCCTTGCCAATGCCGTCAGGTGTGTTGCAGGACAGCTTGCTTGAAGGGGGAGAACTTTTGTGTAAAGCCCGGGTCTATTCTGGCAGGTCAGCTCGCAGGCGAGCGCAGCACCCCTTCCAGGTCAAGGAGTGTTTATGCTAACCCAGGAGCAGGACCAACAGCTGGTCGAGCGAGTGCAGCGGGGAGACAAGCGGGCTTTTGATCTGTTGGTGCTGAAGTACCAACACAAGATTCTTGGGTTGATCGTGCGCTTCGTACATGATTCTCACGAAGCTCAGGATGTTGCGCAGGAAGCCTTCATCAAAGCCTACCGCGCGCTTGCGAACTTTCGCGGAGACAGCGCCTTTTATACTTGGCTGTACCGCATTGCCATTAATACGGCAAAAAATCATTTGGTGGCCCGAGGGAGAAGGCCGCCTGACAGCGATGTCAGTTCCGAAGACGCCGAGTTCTATGAGGGTGATCACGCACTTAAGGACATCGAGTCACCGGAGCGAGCACTTCTTAGGGACGAGATAGAGGACACAGTTCATAGAACCATTCAACAACTTCCAGAAGATTTGCGTACGGCTCTAACACTGCGTGAATTTGATGGTCTTAGTTATGAAGACATTGCAAACGTCATGCAGTGTCCGGTGGGTACAGTCCGCTCACGGATATTCCGGGCGCGGGAAGCCATCGATAAAGCCTTGCAACCCTTGTTGCATGAATCCTGAGACAGCGGCGACAGCCAAGAGAGGAACCGCCATGAGTCGTGAAGCCCTGCATGAATCGCTGTCCGCGGTGATGGATAACGAAGCGGACGAGTTGGAATTACGTCGAGTGCTCGCCGCAGACGGCGAAACCGAAATGCGATCGACCTGGTCGCGTTATCAAGTCGCTCGTGCCGCAATGCACAGGGAGTTGATTGAGCCTCGTCTGGATATCGCTTCGGCGGTATCCGCCGCGCTGGCCGATGAGCCTGCTATCGCTGCGGCCAAGCCACAGCGCTTCGCTTGGCGCAATGTGGGACGCCTTGCCGTTGCGGCTTCGGTTACCGTCGCTGTACTGGCAGGCGTGCGTCTGTACAATCAGAGCGAAGTCGCTGGTCCGCAGATCGCGCAGCAGGCTGCACAGCCTAGCATCGCAGTACCGCAGGCCAATCAGGGGCCGGCCGTGTTGGCGGGCTACAGTGAGGAGGCGGGTGCGCCGGTAGCTCAGACGGCAGGTGCGCAGGCGTCGGCTGAAGGCTGGCATGAAAAGCGGCTACCGGCGTATGTTCGCCAGCATGCTCAGCAGGCCGCTTTCGGTAGCGGTTCTGAAAGCGCGTTGCCTTATGCGCGTGCTGCCAGCATGGAAGATCGTTAAGGAGCAACATGCGTGTAATACCGCTGTGTGTGGTACTCGGAGGCTGGCTATCGATGCCGGCCTTTGCTGCTGATGTTGATACGTGGATGCAACGGCTCGCAGCGGCCGAAAAGAAGCAGAGTTACCAGGGCACTTTTGTTTATGAGCGTAATGGTAGCTTTTCCAGTCATGCTGTCTGGCAACTTGTAGAAGGCGAGCAGCTGCATGAGCGCCTGTTACAGCTGGACGGTCCAGCCGCTGAGGTTTCGCTGGTGGATGGAGG
>DPSI01000344.1 GCA_003527165.1 Pseudomonas sp. | reverse complement strand
ACCGTGAAAGCCGACGTCAGCGAGCGGCTGGGCAGCGACACTTATTGCCACGTCATTACCCAGACCGGTGAGCCATTGACCATGCGCATCCGCGGCGACTTCACGCCGCGTTATGGCGAGACGTTATCCCTGGCGCTGGACGCTACCCACTGCCACCTGTTCGACAGCAACGGGCTGGCGGTCGGCCAACTGCTGCAACAGGTCGCCTGACAACCAGCCGCTCCGGTAGGAGCCAGCCTGCTGGCGAAATTGCTGCCCATCCAGGCAGCGATCACGCCGCCGGCTTTTCCATTCTCACGCCCAGCGAGGCCTGACATGAAGTTGAAACGACAGAACCTGCCACAGCTGCCGACGCATACCGCGCGTCCTGCCTACGTCCTGGACAAAGTCACGGCTGGCATCGCGCACATTGGCGTCGGGGGCTTTCATCGCGCCCATCAGGCGGCCTATACCGATGCGCTGATGGACACTGGCGAAGGGCTCGAATGGGGTATCTGTGGCATCGGCACGCGCGCCGATGAGCTGTCCATGCGCGACGCCCTAGCCTCGCAGGATTACCTCTACACGCTGGTCGAGCTCGACGATCGGCCTGAGACCGAGGTCCGGGTGATAGGCAGCATTCGCGACATGCTACTCATCACCCGGGACGGCTCCGAGACCGTGGTGGCCCGGCTGGCCGATCCGGCCATCCGCATCGTTTCGCTGACCATCACCGAAGGCGGCTACTGCTTGGACGACAGCACCGGCCGCTTCAATGCAGCGCTGCCGCAGATCCGGCACGATCTGGAGAATCCGCGCTCGCCGATCAGCGTCTTTGGGCTGCTGTGCGCCGCGCTCGCCAGACGCCGCAGCGAAGGCAACGGGCCGTTCACGGTGATGTCCTGCGATAACCTGCCGCACAACGGCGACGTCACCCGAAAAGCAACGCTGGCCTTCGCCAATCTGGTCGATACCGACTTGGCGAGTTGGATAGAACGCAACGTCAGCTTTCCCAACGCCATGGTCGACCGCATCACACCAGTGACCAGCGCGGCGCACCGCAAGAATCTCAAGCAGCAGCACGGTATCGACGACGCCTGGCCGGTGGTCTGCGAGCCTTTCGTGCAATGGGTGCTGGAAGACAAGTTCGTCGCCGGGCGACCGGCCTGGGAAAAGGTCGGTGTGCAGTTCACCGACGACGTCGCACCCTACGAGGAGATGAAGATCAAGCTGCTCAACGGCAGCCACCTCGCGCTGACCTACCTGGGCTTTCTGCGCGGCTACCGCTTCGTGCACGAAACCATGGCCGATCCGCTGTTTGTCGAGTACATCCGCCGCTACATGGATGACGACGTCACACCGCAGCTGGCACCGGTGCCGGGTATCGACCTCGCGCAATACAAGCAGACCCTGATCGACCGCTTCACCAATTGCGCTATCGCTGACCAGCTGGAGCGCGTCTGCTCCGACGGCTCGTCGAAGTTTCCCAAGTTCACCGTGCCGACCATTAATCGCCTGATCGCCGATAGCGCCGAGCTCGACCGCGCAGCGCTGGTCGTGGCGGCCTGGGCGATGTACCTCAAAGGCGAGGACGAAAACGGAACCCAATACAGCATTCCCGACCCGCGGGCGGAATTCTGTCAGTCGCTGGTCGAAGAAGACGAGGGGCTCGCCGAGCGGTTGCTCGGTCGTGAAGAAATCTTCGGCGCGCAGATTACCCGGTCCCTGGCGTTTCGCGATGCGTTCGAACGCAACCTCCTGCGGCTGCGGACACTCGGCGTCGGCGGAACCCTCGACCTGCTGCTGACGCGATGAGGAAGGCTCCATGTATCTCGGTATCGACTGCGGAACCCAAGGCACCAAGGCATTGCTTCTAGATGCGCACAGCGGACGCGTGCTGGGACAGGGTTCGGCCAACCATGAACTGATCAGCGGGCCGAACGGGCGTCGCGAACAGGAGACCGAACAGTGGACGTCAGCTTTCGAAAAGGCCACCGCAGCGGCTTTGGTTGAGGCTGGCGTGGACGGTCGCACGGTGCTCGGCATCGGTGTTTCCGGCCAGCAGCATGGCTTGGTCATGCTTGATGCCGAAGGCCAGGTGCTGCGGCCAGCCAAGCTCTGGTGTGACACCGAATCAGCGAACGAAAACCAGCGATTGCTGGACTGGCTGGGCGGTGAGCAGGGTTCGCTCGAGCGCTTCGGCGTGGTCATCGCGCCGGGCTATACCGTCTCCAAGCTGCTCTGGATGAAAGAACAGCATCCGCAGTTGTTCGAGCGCATCGCCCATGTGCTGCTGCCACACGATTACCTCAACTACTGGCTGACCGGGCGCTACATCAGCGAATACGGCGACGCCTCCGGCACCGGCTATTTCAACGTGCGCACCCGGCTATGGGATTTCGACATCCTGCGGTATGTCGATTCCACCGGTCGCCTTGAAGCCGCACTGCCGGAACTGATCGAGTCCGATCAGCCCGTCGGCCGGCTGCGTCCGGAACTGGCGAAGCGCCTGGGCCTGAACCCCAAAGCCATCGTATCGAGTGGCGGTGGTGATAACATGATGGGGGCGATCGGCACCGGCAATATCAGCCCCGGTGCGATCACCATGAGCCTCGGTACTTCCGGCACGCTGTACGCCTATACCGACCAGCCGCGCATCAGCCCGCAGCCGTCAGTGGCGACCTTCTGCTCATCCAGCGGCGGCTGGCTGCCGCTGATCTGCACGATGAGCCTGACCAACGCAAACGGCGCCATTCGCGACCTGTTGCAGATTGATCTTGAGCAGTTCAACGCGTTGGCGGCTAAGGCTCCGATTGGCGCTGAAGGCGTGACCATGCTGCCCTTTCTCAACGGTGAGCGCGTACCCGCCCTGCCCCAGGCCACGGCCAGCCTGCATGGCCTGACCGCAGATAACCTGACCCGGGCTAATCTGTGTCGCGCGGTGATCGAAGGCGTGACATTCGGCCTGCGCTACGGGTTGGATCTGCTCCGCGAAAGCAGGATTCGCAGCCAGCGCATCCAGCTGATCGGCGGCGGCGCGAAGAGTCCACTGTGGCGGCAGATGGTTGCCGACATGATGGCGACGCCGGTGGTATGCACCACTCACAGCGAAGCCGCGGCATTGGGTGGGGCGATCCAGGCCGCCTGGTGCCACGCCAGGCAAAGCGATCCGCATGCCAGCCTCGAAGATCTGTGCGAGCGCTGCGTCAGTATTGACGAGGCAACCGCGCTCGAGCCGTCAGCCAAAGCAACTGATGCCTATGAACAGGCCTACCGGCACTATCGGCAGTTGGTCATAGCCATGTACGGCCAGTAAACGCCACCGGATCTGAGCACGGTCGCGCCTTGAGGGAGCCCCAAGCCCCAAGGCATTGGTGGCCCGGTAGTTCATAGCCTCGTTCGCGAGCAAGCTCTCTTCTGCAGAGCCGCCCCTTCGTAGGAGCGAGCTTGCTCGCAAATGACGCCCAGCCAGACACGCAGATACGTCATAAAAAAAGCAAAGCCACTTGAGTGGCTTTGCCTCTGGGTCTTGCCTTTGGTGTTTGCGGCGCCTCAACGGCTACGCAGCATTTCCCGCGGAAAGTACTTGCCCAATTCATGCTTGGCAATCGAAGCGCGGTGTACCTCGTCCGGGCCGTCAGCCAGGCGCAGCGTGCGTTGCATGGCCCACCAATGCGCCAGCGGGAAGTCTTCGGAAACACCGGCACCACCATGAATCTGAATGGCGCGGTCGATCACCTTCAACGCCACGTTCGGTGCGACGACCTTGATTTGTGCAATTTCGCTCGCCGCGACCTTGTTGCCCACGGTGTCCATCATGTACGCCGCGTTCAACGTCAGCAATCGCGCCATGTTGATCTCGATCCGGCACTCGGCAATGTGATCCAGGTTAGCACCCAGTCGCGCCAATGGCTTGCCAAACGCCGTGCGATTCACGGAGCGTTCGCACATCAGCTTCAGCGCGCGCTCGGCGACGCCCACGGAACGCATGCAATGATGGATCCGGCCTGGACCGAGACGACCCTGGGCTATCTCGAAGCCCCGACCCTCACCCAGCAACACGTTTTCGTATGGCACCCGCACATTTTCCAACAGCACTTCGGCGTGGCCATGGGGTGCGTCGTCATAGCCGAACACCGGCAACGGGCGCAGCACTTTCAGGCCCGGCGCGTCCATCGGTACGAGGATCATCGAATGCTGTTGGTGGCGCGGCGCGTCCGGGTTGGTCAGGCCCATGAAGATCATCACCTTGCAGCGCGGATCACAAGCACCGGACGTCCACCACTTGCGGCCGTTGATGACCCACTCGTCACCCTCGCGAACGGCGCGGGCTTGCATGTTCGTCGCATCCGAGGAAGCCACGCCTGGCTCGGTCATGCCGAAGGCCGAGCGGATTTCCCCACGCAGTAACGGCTCGAGCCACTGCTTCTTCTGCTCTTCACTGCCGTAGCGAACCAGCACTTCCATGTTGCCGGTGTCCGGCGCCGAGCAGTTGAACGCTTCCGGGCCGAGGCCCGAGCTGCCCATGAT
>DPSI01000343.1 GCA_003527165.1 Pseudomonas sp. | reverse complement strand
TGGGTTTTGTTTTGAAGGCGCTGTCGCGATAGATGGCGAAGTCATCACGCAGCTCCGGAAACGGGCAGAGCGGGTCGAGCCATTCCCCTCGTTGGCGCCAGGTGAGACGGTCCGGATTGCCAGTGGCCCCTTTGCCGATATGGAGGCGATCTTCTACGCCATGGATGGGAGCGAGCGCGTAATTTTGCTGCTGAAGCTCCTGCAGCGCGAGCATAGGGTGCGTATGCCGATGAGCGGCGTCGTCAAGCTCAAGTAACCGGTGTATATTTGACGTCAAGCAAATCCGTTCTGCTGGATTGCTTACATGGCTGTTTCTATTCATCGCCGTTGGCCTGGGTACTGGACACAATGATCCCGCGTCGGCAGCTAATCGGCGGGGTATTAAGTAGCGATAACAAGACGCTCAAAAGGCTGGCTACAGGCCTGAGTTTATCGCTGCGTGCAATAACTACATATTTCTTCGCGTCTCCACGGCGCGAAGTTTGAATTGGGGATTTCCATTCGTACGCCCTCGCAATGCCAGCGATTGCGCGAGCAATGGATTCGTCTGCTAATCGTTTTCAGGATCCGACGGAAAATCTTGGGGCGGTAGCGTGTCTGCGGCCTTGTAACTGCTGCATCCGTTAGAATTAATTCTTGCGGCCCTAGGCTCTGAATATCTTGCGATGCGGCAGGCCCGCGTCGTGTGTGCATTCGTCCCGTAATCGGCGGCGAGCACGGAAGCGAAATCATGGTCCGCGCACTATCAAGTGCAGGCGGATCGTGCCGATAGCGGTAACCACAAATGCCCACTGTTTGTTCTTAAAAGGGCAAGACGATGCAACAGCCAACGAGGACGTTCGAAAATGCGTAAAACCCTAACCACCCTGACACTGGCAATGGCGCTGGCGTCGAGCCAGGCGTTCGCCGACCAAGCTACGCTGGCCGCTGTGCAGGCGACTGGCGTGCAACTGACCGAAGCGCAGGCTCAAGCCCTCGCCGTCGCTCAGGGTGACGCACTGGCACAAGCCGTTGCGGCCATTGTGGCTGCCAACCCAGAAGCGGCTGCTTCGATCGTAGCGGCTGCCGTTGCTGCTGCTCCGGCTCAGGCTGCTTCCATCGTCAGCGCTGCCGTGAGCGCCGCCCCGGCTCAGGCCGCAGCGATTGTGACTGCTGCTATCAACACCGCTCCGGCTGAAGCCAGCGCCATCACCAACGCCGCTGTTGCTGCCGCGCCGGCTCAGGCTGCCGCGATCAACGCCGCTGCCTCTGTAGCCGGTACAGCAGTTGCTGGCGTCACGGCAGGCTCCACCAGCACCGTATCTGCCAACAGCCCGGCAACTTCGGGCGGCAGCGGTGGCGGTGGCAGTTCTTCGGCCAGCCCTAACTGATCGACGCGATCACGTCAGAAGTCGGCTATAGGCCGGCTTCTGCTCTCGAAACTTCCTGTCGATGTGTAAGGGACTGGAACGCATGAGCTACAAAATTAAAGCCAGCCTGTTGGCAATCGCTGTTTCTACTGCCAGTGGCAGTGCTCTGGCTGTCGAAGCCATGAGCATGAAGGTCGCTGAAGGCTTGGAGTTCACTCCAACCCTAAAGTTCACCGAAAGCTATGACGATAACTTCCGCGAAGTGGAAGAGAACGAAGAGTCATCCTGGGTCACCCGCATTTCCCCGACGCTCGCGCTGACTGCATACGGCCGCAAGTCCGAGTATGTGCTGAGCTACACGGCTGACAGTGACACCTTTCACTCCAGCCATGACGACAACAACACCGATCACCACCTGACAGGCGATGCCGGGTTCCGCTTCAACGCGCGCAACCAGCTCGTGCTGAACGCCGGCTACCACAAGGTGGAAGAAACCACCTCGGCGACTCCGGGCGTGCAAGGTGACAAGTACAACAGCAAGAACGTCGGCGGTGTGTACACCTATGGCGCCGAGAGCGCCCGTGCTCAGGTCGACTTCGGTGCCGACTACAAAGAGCTGCGCTACGACAACACTGGGCTTCGTTCCAACGGTACGCGTCTGAACTCCGAGAAGGAGCGTGACGCCACCGCACTGCGTAGCACGTTGTACTACCGCATCGGCGCCAAGACCCGGGCGCTGGCCGAATTGCGCCACACCGACTATTCCTACGTTTCGGCCAAGGAACTCGATGCCACCAACTTGGCATTCCTTGGCGGTCTGACTTGGGACGCCACGGCCAAGACCACCGGTACCGTCAAGTTCGGCCGGGAAAAGAAAGAGTTCGACCGCAACGTCAATGACGACCAGTCGGGCGGCATGTGGGAAGCCGGTATCACCTGGCAGCCGCGCACCTATTCCACGTTCAGCCTGAAAGCGCGTCGCGCCCTGGATGAAGGTGAGAACGGCGCATCGGCCATCAAAGCCACCAGCACCACCCTGGACTGGAAGCACTACTGGCTCGATCGTGTGTACTCCACCGCCAGCTACACCCGTAGCGAGCAGGATTACATCGACGACACGGTAAACAACCGTCTCGACAAGATCGACATCTTCGGTCTGGGCCTGAACTACGAAATGCGCCGCTGGTTGGATATCGGCATCGGCTACAAGTACGCCGAGAACGATTCCAACGTGGCGAACGAGAGCTACGAACGCAACATCTATTCGATCAGCTTCACAGCCAGCCTGTAACACCGCGGTCACGGATGATCCGGACGTGGCAACACGCTTCGGATCCTTCGCGCGGCAACCAAGAGAAACCGAGACATATGTTCATTCGAATTTTCTTCAGCATGCTGGTCGGCATGTTGCTTCTCAGCGCCCACGCCCACGCAGAAGGCAGCTCCACGTACAAGCTGGCTTCGGGCGATGTCATCCGCATCAATGTGTTCGGCGAACCTGATCTGAGCTTCGAAGAGCTCCGCCTGACCGATGCCGGCACCTTCTCCTATCCCTTCATCGGAGAGCTGCGCGCCAAGGGCAAGACTGCGTCGGAAATTGAACAGATGCTCGTAGACCAGCTCAAGGGCGAATACCTGATCAACCCGCGCGTATCGGTTAGCGTCCTGACCTACCGTGAATTCTTTATCAGTGGCGAAGTGAAGGAGCCGGGCGGCTATCCGTACCAGCCGGGTTTGACACTGCGCCGCGCTGTTGCGCTTGCCGGCGGCTTGACCGAGCGCGCCTCGACCAAGCGAATCAACCTGATCCGCGACCAGCAAAGTGACAAGCCGATCAGCGCCACGCTCGACACCGTCGTAGCGCCAGGCGACACCATCACCATCGACCAGGGTTTTTTCTGACCCCGTTGCAGCTGAGCAAACGCCGCTATGGACCTCGCGGCCATTTCACCTAAATCGTCGTTCCTGATTGGCGGCCGCCGGGCCGGCTGGGCGCGGCCCGGTGCCTGAGCGCCTACATCTATTCAGAGTCTCCCAAGCATGACCAGTGACAACACTCAAATCATCGAACGCAACATGGCCGTCCAACGCCAGGACGACAACGACGATGACGAAATCGACCTGCTGAAACTCTGGCAGACCGTATGGCGCCGCAAGTGGAGCATCATCACCCTGGTGCTGGTGGTGACCATGGTCACCATTCTTGGGGTGCTCGCGATCACGCCGATCTACCGCGCAGCGGCCACGCTGTTGATCGAGGAAAAAGCTGCCAAGGTCGTTTCCATTGAACAGGTCTACGGCCTGGAAGGAGCGGGTACCGAATACCTGCAAACCCAGTTCGAATTGTTGAAGTCCCGCGCTCTAGCCGAGCGCGTGGTGCGTCAGCTGAACCTGACCACTCACCCTGAGTTCGATCCGCGCCAGCAGCCCGAACCTTTGGTGGACGTCAGCGGTGTGCTGGCGAAACTCGATTTCCGCAAAGCAATGCCCTTCACCCTACCGGGTGACCTTGATGGCGAACTCGACACCACCGAAGCGGACATCTTCGATGCCGTCACCATCGAATTCATGGAGCGCATCAGCATCGAGCCGCAAGGCAAGAGCCAGCTGGTAAAGGTTCAGGTCGACATGGCCGATCCCTACACAGCTGCTCTCGCCGCGAACGCCTTGACCAACGGCTTCATCGAAACCCAGCTGGAAGCGACCATGGAAATGTCCATGACCGCCACCAACTGGATGAACAGCCGCCTCGGTGAGCTGCGTACCAAGCTCAAGAGCGCTGAAGATCGCTTGCAGGCATTCCGCGAGAAAGAAAATCTTGTCGACGTCGACGGCGTCGCCACCATCAGCGCCGCCGAACTGTCGCTCACCGGCGATCGAATGATCGATGCCCGTCGTCAGCGGGCCGAGGCTGAAAGCCAGTATCGCCAGGTGCAGAGCATGCGCAACGGTGGCTGGGAGCGTCTGGCGACCATTCCGGCAGTACTCGGTCATCCGCTGATCCAGCAGTTCAAGGCCGAGCAGGCCAAGGCCCAGGCCAAGGTCGAGGAACTCTCCAAGCGTTATGGTCCTGGACATCCCTCCATGGCCGCCGCTCGTTCGGACCTCAGCGCCGCATCCGGCAGCCTGCGTGGCCAGGTTGAGCAGATCGTCGCGGGCATCGAGCGTAACTACCAGCTTGCGCTGGCCAACGAGAACTCGTTGCAGGCCTCGTTCAACGCCAACAAGTCGCAGATCCAGGATATCTCCCGCAAGGAGTTCCAGCTGCGTGAACTGCAGCGCGAAGTCGATGGCAACCGCGCGCTGTACGACACCTTCATGACCCGCCTGAAGGAAACGGCGGCAACCTCCGACATGGACAGCGCCAATGCACGTGTCGTGGACAAGGCCGTGGTGCCGAACGAGCCAATCAAACCGAAGAAATCGCTGATCGTCGCTATTGCCGCGATGCTCGCCCTCTTTGTGGGTGTTGGCCTGACCTTGCTGCTGGATGCGCTGAACAACACCTTCAAGAGCACCGAAGCCGTCGAGGGACGCCTGAACATCCCAGTGTTCGGCATCCTGCCGATGGTCAAGCAAGGCGAGCGCAGCGACCTGGCGCGGCTTTTCACAAACGACAAGGACAAGAGCTTTTCCGAGTCGATTCGTACCATCCGCACCGGCGTCGTGCTCTCAGGTGTCGATAACCCGCACAAGGTCATCGTCATCACCTCGTCCATTCCGGGCGAGGGCAAGAGTACCGTTGCGGTCAACCTAGCCTTTGCCCTGGGCCAGATGGAACGCGTGCTACTGATCGACGCTGACCTGCGCCGCCCGACGCTGGCCAAGAGCTTCGACTTCGCGGTCGGCACGCCCGGCCTGGCCAACGTGATCGCCGGCAACGCCAAGCTGGACGAGTGCATCAAGACCGTCGACGGCATCGACATGATCGGCGCCGGCACCGTCCCGCCGAATCCGCTCGAGCTGCTGTCGTCGCAGCGCTTTGCCAAGGCGATTGAAGTACTCAAGTCTAAGTACGACCGCATCATCATCGACTCGCCGCCGACCCAGGCGGTCAGCGATGCCATCGTCCTCTCGACCCTGGCCAACTCAATGATCTACGTCATCAAGTCCGACTCGACGCACATCCCGCTGGTCGAGAAGGGCGTCGGCCAGTTGCTGCAGAACAATGCGCCGATCAAAGGCATCGTTCTCAATCAGGTCGATATCAAGAAGGCCAAGAAGTACGGCTACAGCTACGGCGGTTATTACGACTACTACGGATACAGCAATACCAAAAACGCCTGACGTCCGGTAAGCCTGCGCTTCGTAGGGTGGATGTCGCCTTTTACGTCCACCAACGCCGCCATTCAGT
>DPSI01000341.1 GCA_003527165.1 Pseudomonas sp. | reverse complement strand
CGCTTCAACACCGGCCAGGACGGTGACGTGGCGCGCCGCTTCGTCGAGCTGGAGGACTGGGCGCGGCGCAACCTGCCGGTGACCGAGCCGGTGTGGCGCTGGTGCAACGAGGATTACGACACCCCGGACCGCATGGCCTACGTCGGCGAGCCGGACCCCGAGCAGGCGCCCGGCTACTTCGTCGCCACCGGTTTCAATGCCTGGGGTATCAGCAACGGCACCGCCGCCGGCCTGGGCATCGCCCGTCAGATCGTCACCGGGCGCCGCCCTTGGGCGTCGCTCTACGACCCCAGGCGGCCGATGCCGGACGACTTCAACCAGAGCGGTGACAGCCAATCCGAGGTAGACGACTTGCAGGCGATCGGCGTCGGCCAGGGCGGGGTCATCAGCCGCGGCGACGACAAGATCGCTGCCTGGCGCGACGACGCTGGCAACCTGCACGGGCTATCCGCGGCCTGCACACACATGGGCTGCACGGTCACCTGGAACAATGCCGATCGCACCTGGGACTGCCCCTGCCACGGCTCGATCTTCCAGGCCGACGGCGAGGTGATCCACGGGCCGGCGCGCGAGCCGCTGGCTCGGCGCGCGCTCTAGAGGCCTGCGGTTAGTTGGCTGACGCAAGTTCGGATGCATGAGGCTTCCGAGACAAGGCGCCGCGACGACTCATAGCGGGGCTTGGGGTGGTGTACAACACCATACCGGAGCCTCAGGTGCCGAAATTTCCAACTGAACACCAGACAGGCCACCGATCAGCGTCGCTTGCCGCCGAGCCTCCAGCGGTGCAGGCGCTCGGCCCAATGGAGGGCGCGCGCCGGCCGGCGCTGTTGCCGCCAGGCATCGGCCACCGCCCAGCTGGCCTCGCCCAGGGTCGCGCCGAGCTGCACAGTGTCGGCGAGCTTGTTCAGCCCGAGCTTGTGCTTCATCGCCACGACAAATCCGGCGAGGGTCTCGCTGGCCTGCTCGCCGACGATGGTGACGCCGAGGATGCGGTCGTTGCCCTGCTCGGTGAGCACCTTGACGAAGCCCTGATCGGCGCCCTCGGCGATCGCCCCCGCCAGCGCGCCGAGGTCGAGCCGGGTGACCTCGAATTCCACGCCCAGCGCCTTCGCCTCGACATCGGTCAGCCCGACCGAGGCAACCTCGGGGTCGGTGAAGACAGCCCGCGGAATAACCCGCTCGCTTACCGCGAAGCGCTTGAACTCGCCGAACAGGGCATTGACCGCGGCGTACCAGGCCTGGTGCTCGGCCACGTGAGGCGCACCGTACGGCCCGGCCACGCTGCCCACCGCGTAGATGTTCGGGTAGCGGGTCGACAGGTATTCGTCGACCTCCAGGGTGCCGTCATCCCCGCAGCGCAAACCCAGCTCGTCCAGGCCCAGCCCTTCGACATCGGCGCTTTGCCCGAGCGCCAACAGCATGCGATCAAACGGCAGCACCAGCTCGCCCTCGTCCTCATCCTTGGCATAGCAGACCAGCCGACGCTCCCCCTCAATCACTTCGACACGCAATGGCGATAGGCCGAGCCGCAACTCGACGCCATCGGCACTCAGCGCCGCGGTCACCGCTTGGGCCGCTTCCGCGTCTTCCTGCTCGAGCAGGGCTTCTCGCTCGCTGACCAGGGTCACCTTGCAGCCTAGCCGCTGGAAGGATTGAGCGAACTCGCAGGCGCCGGCGCCGCTGCCAAGTATCAGCAGCCGCTCAGGCCGCTCGCGCAGACTCCAGAGGTTATCGCAGGTTAGCGGCTCGACTGCATCGATGCCCGGGATCGGCGGGATCCACGGCCGGCTACCGGTGGCGATGACGATGGCGCGGGCGGTCAGTGTGCGACCGCCAACCTCGACCGTCCACGGCGAGCCCAGCCTGGCCTCGCCCATGATCACTTCTACGCCCAGACGGGTGTAATGCTCGGCCGAGGCGCCGTCCATCGCCTTGTCGGCGAGCCGCCTTACCTGAACCATCACCTCGGCGAAATCCGGCTCCCCGGCCAGTTGACCGACGCCCAGCCGCTGACCGTGGCGTAGTGCGTAGGCGAGGCTGGCCGAGCGGCTCAACGCCCTAGCCGGCACGTTGCCCTCGTGCACGGCCACTCCCCCAAGGCGCTGACGCTCGATCAAGCTTGCCCGCGCTTTCAACGAGGCGGCGATCCGCGCCGTTGCCAACCCGCCAGCGCCACCCCCGACCACAACCAGATTACGTTCGAAGCATTTCGGCTTGCGCCAACCACGGTACGCCTGGCGTGCCTTGTACGAGGTCAGCAGGCGGGTCGCCAGGAGCGGGAACACCGCCAGCAACACCAGGGTGCTGATCATGCTCGGCGAGAGGATGCCGGACAGCGATTGCAGCCGGACCAGCTGCTTCCCAGCGTTCACGTAGATGGCGTGCCCCGGCAGCATTCCCAACTGGGTAGTCCACCAGAACGTCCACAGGCCCACCCGAGTCAGGCCGAGCGCCGGGTTCAGCAGCACGAAGGGCACCAGCGGAATCAGCCGCAGCGAGATGAGATAAAAGCTGCCATCGCGCGCAAGGCCCTTGTTGATGCCGGTGATCTGCTTGCCGAACTGCCGCTGGATCCAATCGCGCATCATGAAACGGCTTATCAGCATCGCCGCCACTGCACCGACGTTCGAGGCGAAGGACACCAACAGCGTGCCCTCCAGCAGCCCGAACAGGGCGCCTGCAAGCAGGGTCAGCACCACGGTACCGGGAAACGACAGTGCGGTGAGCGCAGCATAGCCGAAGAAAAACACTCCGCGAGCCCACCAGGGGTGAGCCTGCACCTGCCCATGCAAGGCACCGCTATGCGCCTTGATTGATTCGAGAGTGAGGTATTCGCCGAGGTCAAAGATAAAAAAGCATGCCACCGCGGCGATAAGCAGGGCCAGGACAATGAGTCGACTGGCTTTCATCCGCGCGCGGGCCTCGCCAGCTCGGATATGGCCTTGAGCTGGAAGTAATGGCGATTAGCGGTACAGGTGAGGGAATGCATCGATGAAACCTCTCATGCGGCTCAAGCGTTGGAGCCCCGAAGCGCATGGACGTTCCGGCAGGGTCACGTTCGAATGACTTAGGGCCTGGTCTACGAACGTCCGCCTTCACCCCGTACCGAAATCTCTCGGCGGGACAGGTTAATTACATCGACATGGGAGTCGAATCGACAGTTTTCGAACAGCGACACCCATTCGCTGCGCGCCAGGTGGTCCTCTATAGACAGGCAGCCAAAGCACGCCCAACCCGGAAGCACGATGAACGCTTCAAGTGGCCTGCGCCAGCGGGGTTCGCCTCGATCCGCATCCACGATCTGAAGCAGACCTTCGTCGAAGACTGCGGACAACTGATGACAGAGGAGGATAGAAGGGCCGTACTGGCCATAAGACTGGCAGCATCAGCAGTCAGTACTTGACGCGGAACTGGAAAAACTGGTCGATCAAGCCAACAAAATATCAGCGACGGACTCGCAAGGGCCGGCGCTGACGATCCTGAAAAGGAGGCAGGGATAAAAATGCCTAGTTACTCGGAAAGTTACTAGGACAAAAACAACAAAGCCACCCGAAGGTGGCTAAGTCATTGATTGTGTTGGTCGGGACGGAGTGATTCGAACACTCGACCCCTTGCACCCCATGCGTTTTTTTGGTGGATTCCTATAGATCACCACGGACTCTAATGGACTCACGAATCCTAGCAAATACGGGGCTTACAGGCTATTCTGCCGTCCCATAGCGTACAATGCTGTCCACCACCAGCCAAGCGATTCGGTGGGGTAAAAGTGGGGTAAAATTCTAAGGCAACCGGATTAAGCAAGGGGTAGAGAGTGGCAAAGCTGACGGCGAAGCAGCTAGAGGCACTTACTTCTGCCGATGACGGCAGAATCCTTCGGGAGGACAGTGGGCTGGTTGCCAGAGTTCGCGCAGGCGTCCGTGGTGTAACAGTGCAGTTTCGCTACGAATTCAAACAAGACGGACTGAAACGCGATCAAAGTCTGGGCAGCTGGCCAAAGAAATCTCTTGCTCAGATTCGTGCCGAACGTGATGAGGTTAGAGCGACCGCCGCAAAAGGCATCGATCCAACCGCTGCCCGCAAAGCTGCCAAGATCGAAGCTCAAGCTGCAGTCGCAGCGACCATTGCCGAAGCCGAACGCCAAGCTGCCGAGAACAAGACGGTGACCGACCTGTTTGATGAATGGATTCGCGACGGCGTCTCCCGCCAGGATGGCAATGCCGAACTGATCCGCAGCTTCAAGAAAGATGTCCTACCGCTGATTGGCAAGAAACCACTGCGCAGCCTGACCGAAAAGGATCTG
>DPSI01000410.1 GCA_003527165.1 Pseudomonas sp. | reverse complement strand
TCCAAAACGGCATTCCATGCTGACGGACCTATCGAGAACGGCACCCTGAATGGCAACTTGTACCTCAAGGGTGGCGGTGATCCCAAGCTCAACATGGAAAAGCTCTGGCTGTTGCTGCGTGATTTGCGCGCCAATGGCGTTCAGACCGTGACCGGTGACCTGGTGCTGGACCGCAGCCATTTCGTGCAACCGACGCTGCCGATCTTCGATGACGACGGCAACGATAAGAACAAGCCCTTCCTGGTCGGACCGGATTCTCTGCTGGTCAATCTCAAGGCGCTTCGCTTCATCGCTCGCAACGACAACGGCAAGGTAAACGTAGTGGTCGAGCCGCCGATCGCCGCGGTTCGCGTCGACAATCGCATCCAGGCCCTGCCAAAAGCCAAATGTCCGGGCTGGCCTGACATCCGTTACAACCCGGTCGAAGATGCCGACGGCGTTACCGTCGTGGTCACCGGCAAGCTCCCAGCCGGCTGCAGCGGCCAGACCTACCTGTCCCTGCTCGACCATCAGCGCTACGCCGCTGGCGCCGTCCGAGCGATCTGGAAGGAGCTGGGCGGCAGCATCTTGGGCAATGATCGAGTCGCCCCTGTACCCGAGGAGGCGCGAATGATCGCCCGCGCTTATTCGCCCGATCTGGTCGAGATCATTCGAGACATCAACAAGTACAGCAACAACACCATGGCGCGGCAGTTGTTCCTGAGCCTGGGTGCCGAATTCCGTAACGAAGCGGACGCAGATGACTCCATGGCCGCGCAGCGGGTGATCCGCCAATGGCTGGCGAAAAAGGGATTGATTTCACCGCATCTGGTCATCGAGAACGGGTCCGGCCTGTCGCGCGCCGAACGCGTCAGCGCAAGAGAACTGGCCAGCCTGCTGCAGGCGGCCTGGCAGAGCCCCTACGCGGCGGAATTCATATCATCGATGCCGCTCGCGGCGGTAGACGGCACCATGCGTAAACGTCTGCGTAACACCGGTGTTGCTGGCAAGGCACACATCAAGACCGGAACCCTGAATACGGTGCGGGCAATCGCCGGCTATAGCCGCGACAATGATGGCAATACCTGGGCTGTCGTCGCGATACTCAACCACCCGCGTCCGTGGGGAGCCTCCGCAGTGTTGGATCAGGTGTTGGTCAGTCTCTACAGCCGTCCGAGCAACGAAAGCACCGCGCAACGCTAGCCCACGCGTGCCGACGGCTGGGAGGCCGTTGGCACTGGCTTCAGACGACAACGCGACACTCCTCGAGGACGTCCGCCAGTACGCCGTCACAGCGACCCAGTCAACCGCCTGCGAATCTTCGATCAGCGAGCCTGGAGCTTCCAGGCGCGATGAATCTTGCTGTTGCGACGGAAATCCTCGTCCAGCGTCGCGCCGGTGATTTCCTCCACGGCGTAGCGCTCGGCGATGCCCGCGTCGAGCACGAACTTGCGGAAGTTGTTGGAAAAATACAGCGTGCCGCCGGATGCCAGCCGCGCCATCGCCAAGTCGAGCAAGGCGACATGATCGCGCTGGACGTCGAAGACACCCTCCATGCGCTTCGAGTTGGAAAATGTCGGCGGGTCGATGAAAATCAAATCATATTCGCCGCGATCTTCTTCCAGCCATGTCATTACATCGGCTTGCTCCAGACGCTGCCGATCGGACAGGCCATTCAACGCCAGATTGCGCCGCGCCCAGTCCAGATAAGTTTTCGACAGATCGACGCTGGTCGTGCTGCGAGCGCCGCCTTTAGCCGCATGCACGGTGGCAGTCGCGGTGTAGCAATACAGGTTCAGAAAACGCTTGCCCGCCGCTTCGCGTGCGATGCGCAGGCGCATCGGGCGATGATCGAGAAACAGTCCGGTGTCGAGATAATCGGTGAGATTCACCAGCAACTTGACGTCGCCTTCCCTCACTTCGAGAAACTCTCCCTGACTGGCCTGGCGTTCATACTGACGCGTCCCGCTCTGGCGCTCGCGGCGCTTGACCACCACGCGGTCGCGGGAAATGCCCAGCGCCTGAGGAATAGCGCCCAGCGCGTCGTACAGACGCGCCTGGGCCTTTTCGGGATCGATCGAGCGCGGTGGCGCGTACTCCTGAACATGCACCCAGTCACCGTACAGATCGATGGCCAAGGCATACTCAGGCATATCGGCGTCGTATAGCCGGTAGCACTGAACGCCTTCTTTGCGAGCCCATTTGCCGAGCAGCTTCAGATTCTTCTGCAGCCGATTGGCGAACATCTGACCACCTTCACTGAGGCGCGCCAGCTCTTCAGCTGGTTCCTGGGTGGCGTTGCGCTCAACGGACGTTGCGCGCTGACCAGTGACGAATTGATCCAGCTCGACCTTGATCAGTAGTAGCTTGCACGGCAGCGCACCGTTCCAGAAGGCGTACTGCTTGTGGCTGCGGATGCCCATGCGCTTGCCGAGATCCGGCGCCGATGTCAGGACCGCGGCCTCCCAGCCGAGGCAAGCCTGCCGTAGACGTTCACCCAGATTCTGATAGAGGTAGACCAGGCTCGCTTCATCGCCCAGCCGCTCACCATAGGGCGGGTTGCAGATCACCAAGCCCTTCTGATTCTGGTCGGGACGAGGCTCGAAGGTCGCTACATCGCCCTGATACACGCGGATCCAGCTGGCCAGACCGGCGCGCTCGATATTGTTCTTGGCTGGCTGGATTAGACGCGGGTCCGCCTCGTACCCCCGTATCCACAGCGGCTGCCTGGCTAGACCCGCCTCGGCACGCCCCTTCGCCTCGGCATGCAGGCGGTTCCACAAGGCCGGAACGTGCCCGAGCCAGGCGCTGAACCCCCAGCGCTCACGGCGCAGATTGGGTGCGATGTCAGCGGCCATCATTGCGCCTTCGATGAGGAAAGTGCCGACACCGCACATCGGGTCCGTCAGAGCGCCACCCGCCGCGGCGATGCGAGGCCAGCCTGCTCGAATCAGCACGGCGGCAGCCAGATTTTCTTTCAATGGCGCAGCACCTTGCTGCAGACGGTAGCCGCGCTGGTGCAAGCTGTGCCCGGAAAGGTCCAGAGAAAGAACCGCCTGACCGCGATCGAGACGCAGGTGAACGCGCAGATCCGGATTCAACTTGTCGACACTCGGCCGCTCGCCCGTGGCCGTGCGGAGACGATCGACGATCGCGTCCTTGACCTTCAGCGCGCCGAAGTGGGTGTTGTCGATTCCCGATCCGTGACCGCTGAAAGATC
>DPSI01000509.1:4880-5533 GCA_003527165.1 Pseudomonas sp. | reverse complement strand
CGAACGTGCGAGGCTAGCTCTCGTGGCGGAGGCCACACAACTAGGAGCGTACCTGGCGTATCTTGAGGGGTGTCTTCGGCAGGCATGGTCACTCTGGGACGAGACGTATGAGATGGGACAATCCGGAATGGCTCATCACAAGCCGCGCTTACTCGGACTCATTGAAGACGACGAGCAGTTCGCTGATGGTGCGTTGGCGCGCTGCGAGCGGATTGAAGAAGCGATCACCCAGGCGGGTAAGATCAAATTATGGACTCAGAAGCCTTGATCAAAACAGTTGCGCTTATTGCGTTGAACGCTGTACCAATACTAATTTTTATCTTTTTGTTTTTCTCAAGAAAAGCCGTTAAAACCATGGTTGTATATTTTTCAGTCCGTCGCGCTTTTTGTATGTGCGTTCCTCATATTGTTCGTCATCGATAAATTGCAATCTATGTCAGATGATATTGAGGCACAGCAGATTGATACGAAGATTGATCAAATTATTTACGCTAAAAAAGAGTTGTTGAATAACCAAATGGTCATCGCTGATTTGATTGTAATGGGAGTTTGGACCTACAACTCGTGAAAACGCGAATAATTCCGGAGCTCACTCTCAGCAGTCAAGAGGAAATCGCGGTATGGCGGATTGTTTTTTGTAGGATGGAATCGCC
>DPSI01000509.1:0-4691 GCA_003527165.1 Pseudomonas sp. | reverse complement strand
TTTTTGTAGGATGGAATCGCCGAAGGCGCTTCCATCGTTTACCGCGAAACGAATGTAACCAAGTACGCAACCGCACCGAGCCGCTCCAACGTCAAGAAAAAGGGGACAGATTTATTTATCCATCCCCTCCGTGCCACTGACTGCTCTCAATCAAATAGCAAACCGCGGCACGATGCTCCGGCAACAACTCCAGCCATGTTGCGCTCAGCTTCGATCGCCCTGCCTTGCGGCTCAGCCGTTCGGCAAGACCTCGAAGGGCGTATTGCTGAAGAAGATGTTGCGCCAGTCCGGGCGCCATTGAGGGATGCTCAGGGTAAAGCCTGGGTGCGCTTGTCGAAGGCGATCCAGGTCACGCCCAGGCTTTGGCTGTCCTCGCTCGCCCGCGTGTCCACTGAGCGCGTAGTAAAGAGCGGGCTGCGAAATACCTTCGACCGATCAGCATGGTCGACGATGCGCAGATACGATAGGCCACCGCCAGGGGCCAGCAGGCCCTGTACCGGCACGCTTTCGATCAAATGGCCACCTTGCGGGCTGACTTGCGAAACCGACGGCGGCGCGCTCAGCGCATTGCTCAGGCTCCAGCCAAAGAGCAGGGCTGCGGTGAGAAGGCTGCATACAGCGAGAATGGCTTTGTTCATGTCAGCGTTTCGGCAGGTTGATGGCGGCCATGCCAGGTGGCAAGGGTTCGCGTAGCAGATCGGAAAATACGCGGAAATCTCCACCTCGTTTGTATCTGGCCCGGTAGTCGGCGAAATGACTGTTCAGCACAAGCATGTAGCGTTTGCTCTGCTCGTCTATGTAGCGCCTTTGGTTCTACGCACTCATTCCGAACAACGACTGCTGCGTGATGCCGCGGGAGACCGCATCGACGCCGGCATTGTGCGCCGTGGCCTCCAGCAGGCTGGGAGCGATACCATCGAAGTTCCAAAAGCCCAGCGGCTGGCTGAACACCGAGCCGTCGTCATTGAAGTCGTAGTTGTCCTCGGCACAGAACAGCAAGGTTCTAGGGCGAAACATGATGCGATCTGCATGTATCTTTACGTCACCCTCGGCCGCCACCCGCAGGTTGAAGTCCGCCAGCGCCCCGCGCAGGTCGTTGAGGCCTTCGCTGCCCCACTTGGAAAAGGTGATCGCGCGTGAGTTGAAGTAGCCGAAGCGCTCCACCGCGCTCGCCAGGTTCGGGAAAACCAGGGGATAGCAGCCGAGCCCCTTGTCGCTATAGGCCTTGAGCAGATGTTTACGAATCTCACCCATGGCAGCGGCGTTGTTCCAGCTTCTGCGCAGCTCGGCGAGAACCGGCTGGACCTTTTCGAAACTGGCACCCAACTCATCTTGACGATGCTTTCCTCGATGTACTGCGCCGGGGGCCACTCGGCGTGCTCCTTGACCCGTTGTGACATCGCCATTTTCCGTTGGCCAGGGTTGTCCCTGAAACCAGTGGCGCATCAGCGCGGCGGAAACCGGCCAATCGATGGCATCCATGGCTGCGGGAATGTCGGTGATCTTGAATAGCCTGGCCTGAACGGGAGTGCCTTGCGTATTACTCGCAGGGCTCAGGTTCGATTGTGCGACTAATAGCTCCGTGCTCGACATGCTGCGCCCTCAGCCAATGTAGATTTCGGTTTGTGGCGCGAACTCGACGGACACGGTCTCGGCCGTGTAGGCCGCAGCACGTTTGGTCTTACCGTGCTCATCAGTGACCCCTTCGATGACTTTGCCGGAGGCCGTCTTCAGCTTGTAAGGGCGGTTGGCCAAAGGCAGGCCGGTATCGCTATCGCTGAGCACGAAATGCTCGTCCAACTGGTTGGGCATCGGCGCTGGCGCGGTGAAGGGCGCCGCGCTCACTGACGAGCCGACCAGAATGTTGCCGGAGCCAGTCACGATACTGCCTCCGTGCGTGGTGGGGCTGCCGAGGAATGCAACCAGCTTGCCGTTGACCAAGATTGTGGCCTCGCCTTCTAATAGCGCGCCGCCACAGTTACTGCTGTCACCGACTCGGGCAGCAGGTAGGTTGTTGAAAAAGACGTCCGGGGAACCAACCGCTATGGGGTTGGAACCGTGGCCAGGGATAGGGCAGGAGTGGGTGTCGGATAAGCGAGCAGCGGGCTTGGCCATACGAGTTCCTTTCGTAATCTTTGAGCGGGGAGTCAAGACCCTAACAAGTCTGGCGGAGCTCATCGACTCCGCCATCCCAAGGAGTCCGACGTTGTTAACGTTTTCGCCAGCTGATGGTGCGTCTTCTACCGCGAACGAACGGGAAAGGGGACAGATTATTTATCCGTCCTCTCCGCTTGCTGGTCGCTTTACTCAAATCCAGACATCATTCACAGCGGTCCGCTCGTTGGTTTCATCGCCGGTATTCAACACACCCCTGGGCTCGATCAACAGCAGCTTCGTTTCGCGCGCCGCGCTGGGCTTGTGCTCGACGCCTTTCTTCACCACATACATCTCGCCGGCACCGACGGTGACCTCACCGTCTCGAAAATGAATGACCAGCTCGCCCTCTAGCACGATAAAGGTTTCGTCGGTGTCGGCATGCCGGTGCCAGACGAACTCGCCTTCCAGGCGGACGATTTTGAACTGGTAGTCGTTCATTTCGGCGACGACCTTTGGCGCCCACTGCTCATGGAACAGCGCATATTTCTCGGCGAAGTTGATGGCGGAGTAGGGGGTCTGCTGAATGTTCATGGCAAGGCTCGCGAGTGGGTGCGGTAGGTGCCCACTACGCTAGTGCCGCAGCTGCCGATCGGTATTGCACGATCGTGCAAGTGCCGCTTGGGCCGGCTATCGATGCTTGAGCATCTTCAGCCAGCGGGCAGGGGAGATGCCGATGGTCTGTGTGAACAGCCGGGTCATGTGGGCTTGGTCAAAAAAGCCGCTCCCAAGCGCCGCATCGGTTAGCGACTGACCGGCCAGCATCCGGTTGCGTGCCTCGGCAAGGCGCCGTTGGGTGATGTAGCGGTAGGGGCTGGTGCCGTACAGCGCACGGAAATCACGCGACAGGCTCCAGCGGTCGCGACCGCTGGCCTGCACCAGGGCATCCAGGGTGATGCTCTGATCTAGCGCGTCATGGATAAAGGTGCGGGCCCGCTCAGCCGCGACGTAGTCAACGGCCTGCCGCCCTCGCGGCTTGCTCGCAGCAGCCTTTAGCGCCTGCGCCAGGTCGTAGATGGCGTCGTCTTCTTCGAGCGGGTGGAATGCGGCGTCCAGGCTGTAAAGCAGGCGACGGGTGGCTGAAAGCAGCCGAGGGTCATTCGACAGCCCATCCGGTATGAAGGGCAACGGCTCGCCGCCCAATACGTCTTGAATCAACGAGGGTTCGATGTAGAGCATCCGGTAGCGGAAGCCGGCCTCTGTACCGGCCTCGCCGTCATGGATCTCGTCCGGGTGAAGCACGATGGTGCCGCCCGGCAGGCTGTGTCGCATCGATTGCCGATAATGAAAGCTCTGCACGCCCGCCAGCGTGGTGCCAATGGCGTAGGTGTCGTGTCGATGGGGCGTATAGCCGTGACCGCGAAAATAAGCTTCGATGCGCTCCATCTTTGCTGATGGCGTGGCGCGTGCAAGCCAGTCGCGGTCTGTGCTGAGTCTGTTCATCGCGCTGCGCTATATAGATACGAGGTTGAAGCATACCCATCGAAAGGGGCGCTTGTTAGCGTGGTCTCGGTGTGGCGGATTGCTTCGTAAGATGAGATCGCCGCAGCTGCTTCCGTCGTATATCGCGAGGCACTTCCATCTCATAAGTTTCTATCCGCTACCGCATCCATATCCTCTGGGCGCTGACTTACCAACCGGCTGAATGATAAGTAGGGTGGGCCGGGCGGCGATCCGCTTCAGCCCACCAGAATGGCTATCGAGCACAACGTCCGTATGCCGATCACAGCGAAGTGGCAGCTAGCTTCGTGCGAGGGAGGGCGCCCAGGTTCAAGGGCAGCGGTGTACCCAGCCAAGCCGCGTACTCGGCATGGTCTCGGTAGGTATCACGCGTTTCGGGATGGATCAGGATCGAAAGGCCACGCTGGTTGCACATCAACCAGGGCAATACGCTCGGCATGTCCGCCACTGAAAAGGCCAGCTGGTACATCGGCTGGCTATGCGGTCCTACGGGGCGTTCATGCCAGCGCCCGATTCGCACGTCCGGGTATCGCTCCGCGATTTGCGAGCGAATCCACTGCGCCGTCTGCGCCTGTTCGCTCGTCATGAAATAAACGTGTGCGTGGTATCCACAGATGCTTTCAAAGTCTGCCATTTGCGTCGACACCGACGTATCAGATTCTTTCACTTGCCCTCCGGGCGGGTCATGTTTGTACGTAAGTATCGGGCAGGGACCGATAGTTTCACTGCGCTGCGTCTAAGCGTGGACCAACATCTCGGTATGGCGGATTGCTTTTTGTAGGATGGAATCGCCGGAGGCGCTTCCGTCGTTTACCGCGAAACGGTTGTATCCATTGCCCTAGCACCGCAACCGCACCAACCTACCGGGACGTCGGATTACGCCTTCGGCTAATCCAACCTACGTTGGCTGGCGATCATAAAGACGCGGTGACTAACGCATCTCGGTATGGCGGATTGCTTTTTGTAGGATGGAATCGCCGGAGGCGCTTCCGTCGTTTACCGCGAAACGGTTGCATCCATTGCCCCAGCACCGCAACCGCATCAACCTACCCGAGCGTCGGATTACGCCTTCGGCT
>DPSI01000014.1 GCA_003527165.1 Pseudomonas sp. | reverse complement strand
GGGCGTGGCGACGGTTTCCTCGGTGGGTACCGGGATCGAGGCGGCGGTTTCGCCGGTGTCTTCGTTGCAGGCGACCAGGGCCAGGCAGGATGCCAGCGCCAGGCCGAGCAGGCCGCGACGCATCAGGTGGCGATCACTCATCGCTGGATTCCTCGGGTAGAACATGGGCAACGCTCAGGCGAGAGCGGGTGAAACAGGTGCGAGCGGCTTGCTGGATGTCCTCCGGTGTTACCGCTTCCAGTGCGCTGAGCTCCTCATCCATGAGCCGCCAGGACATTCCGACGGTTTCCAGCTGGCCGATGGTGGTGGCCTGCTGGGTGATGGAGTCGCGCTCGTAAACCAGGCCGGCTATGACCTGGGCGCGTACCCGTCCCAGTTCCTCCTCCGAGGGCGCGCTCTGCTTGAGCCGTTCGAGTTGTTGCCAGAGGCCTGCCTCGACTTCCTCGAGGGTTCGGCCTTTCTGCATGTTCGGCGCAGCGCTGAGCACGAACAGGCTGTCGCCGCGGGCATAGGCGTTGTACCAGGCCGATGCACTGGTCACCAGCTCCTCGCCGCGCTCGAGTTGCTCGGGCAGGCGTGCGCTGTAGCCGCCGTCGAGCAGCGCGCTGATCAGCCGCAGCGCATGAATCTGCCGAGGGTCATCCTCGGTAGCCAGGCTGGGCGTGTTGAACGCCATGACCAGGGTGGGCACCTGGGTTTTCACCTGCAGAGTGAGTCGCCGCTCGCCGGGCTCGTCCAGCTCCAGCGGGCGCTTGGCGCTGGGTATCGGGCGCCGCTCGATCGGGCCGAAATATCGCTCGGTCAGCGTGCGCACCTCGTCCGGCGTGACGTCGCCGACCACCACGAGGGTGGCGTTGTTGGGCGCATACCAGGCCTGATACCAGCTGCGCAGCTCATCGACCGTCATGCGCTCGAGGTCGGCCATCCAGCCGATCGTCGGGGTGTGGTAACCGCTGGCCGGGTAGGCCATGGCCTTGAAGCGTTCAAAGGCTAACGCGCTCGGCTTGTCGTCGGTGCGCAGCCGGCGCTCCTCCTTGATCACCTCGATTTCACGGGCAAACTCGTCCGCCGGCAGCCTGAGACTGGCGAGGCGGTCGGCCTCCAGTTCGAAGGCGACGGCCAGGCGATCACGCGCCAGTACCTGGTAGTAAGCGGTGTAATCGTCGCTGGTGAAGGCGTTCTCCTCGGCGCCGAGCTCGCGCAGGATGCGTGAGGCTTCCCCGGCCTCGAGCTTGCGGCTGCCCTTGAACATCATGTGCTCGAGCGCGTGGGAAAGCCCGGTCTGCCCGGGCGACTCGTAGCTGGAACCGACCTTGTACCAGAGCTGAGAGACCACAACCGTCGCGCGGTGATCTTCACGCACGATCACCTTGAGGCCGTTGTCCAGAACGAATTCGTGGGTGGGTTGGCCGTCGGCTGCGATGACCAATGGCAGGTACAGAGCGCCGAGTAAAAGGGCAGCGGCGCGGCGTAGCATCAGGGGCATATTCAGGGCTCGTTCAGGGATGAATCCCGCCGCGACGGCGCCGGCAGGCGGGAGCACGCAAGGCATGGTACTGGGGCGTTGGGGTCAGGGCAAAGCGGCAGACCCTCGGAGATCTATCGCGTCGTGTGGCGTCTGATGGCCGCGCTTAGCGCAGGCGGTTGCGCAGTGCTAGGATAGCCCCGTCTGGCCGGTGGCGTGGCCGCCGGCGTTTCGCCCTCTTGAGAAAATCTTCTCCATGTTTGGTTCCAACGACGATAAGAAGACGCCGGCTGCGGCTGGCGAGAAGAAAGGCCTGTTCGGCTGGTTGCGCAAGAAGCCGCAAACCCCGGCAGCCGAGCCGCCGCCTGCCGAGCCGCTGGAAGACAGCCAGCCGTTCGCTGACGAGTCCGATACCGGCCTGACCGAAGAGCAGCCGGCCGAAGAATCGCCGCGCGCCGAGTCTGGCGTCGACCAGCCGGAGCCCGAAGCAGCGCCGGAAATCAAGCCCGCCCTGCAGGCCGAGTTCGAACCGGAACCGGAACCTGGACCAGAGCTCGTTCGGCCCGAGGAGGAGCCGGAGGCCCCGGCACTGGCCGAGATTGCGGTCGAGCCGGCGCCTGCTCCCGCCGAGGTAGAAGCACCGACCAAACTGGGGTTCTTCGCTCGCCTCAAACAGGGGCTGTCGAAGACCAGCGCCAGCATCGGCGAAGGCATGGCCAGCCTGTTCCTGGGCAAAAAGGCCATCGATGACGACTTGCTGGACGAGCTCGAAACCCGCTTGCTGACCGCAGATGTCGGCGTCGAAGCCACCACGGCGATCATGCAGAACCTCGCACGGCGGGTATCGCGCAAGGAACTGGCCGATAGCGGCGCGCTGTACAAGGCGCTGCAGGAAGAGCTGGCCAGCTTGCTCAAGCCGGTCGAGCAGCCGCTGTCGATAGATGGCAGTAAGCAGCCGTTCGTGATCCTGGTGGTCGGCGTCAACGGCGTCGGCAAGACCACCACCATCGGCAAGCTGGCGAAGAAGCTGCAACTGGAAGGCAAAAAGGTCATGCTGGCCGCCGGCGACACCTTCCGCGCCGCTGCGGTCGAACAGCTGCAGGTCTGGGGTGAACGCAACAACATCGCCGTGATCGCACAGCACACCGGCGCCGACTCCGCCTCGGTGATCTTCGACGCGGTGCAAGCGGCGAAGGCCCGTGGCATAGATGTCCTGATCGCCGACACGGCTGGACGGCTGCACACCAAGGACAACCTGATGGAAGAGCTGAAGAAGGTCCGTCGGGTCATGGGCAAGCTGGATGAAACGGCGCCGCATGAGGTCCTGCTGGTGCTCGATGCCGGCACCGGCCAGAACGCCATCAATCAGACCCGTCAGTTCAATCAGGCCGTTGAACTCACCGGGCTGGCACTGACCAAGCTCGATGGCACCGCCAAAGGTGGGGTGATCTTCGCCCTGGCCAAGCAATTCGGCACGCCGATTCGCTACATTGGCGTCGGTGAGGGCATCGACGATTTGCGCACCTTCGAGGCGGACGCCTTCGTCAATGCGCTGTTCGCCGAGAAAGGGCCGAGCGGGGGTAGCGCCTCGTCATGATTCGTTTCGATCAGGTCGGCAAGCGCTACCCAAACGGTCATACTGGATTGCACGAACTGTCCTTCCACGTTCAGCGCGGTGAATTCCTCTTCGTCACCGGTCACTCCGGCGCTGGCAAAAGCACCTTGCTGCGCCTGCTGTTGGCGATGGAACGGCCGACCAGTGGCAAGCTGCTATTGGCAGGACAGGACCTGTCGCGGATCAGCAATGCCCAGATTCCCTTTCTTCGTCGGCAGATCGGCGTGGTGTTCCAGAACCACCAGCTGCTGTTCGACCGCACCGTGTTCGACAACGCCGCGCTGCCATTGCAGATCCTCGGCTTGAACAAGCGCGAGATCGGTCAGCGGGTGATGACCGCGCTGGAACGCGTGAGTCTGAAGGACAAGGCGCTGCAATACCCATCCGACCTCTCGACCGGGCAGCAGCAACGTGTGGGCATCGCTCGCGCCGTGGTACACCGCCCGGCGCTGTTGCTCGCCGACGAACCGACCGGCAACCTCGACCCGCGCCTGGCAGCAGAAATCATGGGTGTATTCGAAGACATCAATCGCCTCGGCACCACCGTGCTGATCGCCAGTCATGACCTGGCGCTGATCGCCCGCATGCGTCATCGCATGCTCACTCTCCAGCGTGGCCGATTGATTGGCGATGGGGAGGCGGCCCGATGAGCGCGCCCGAGCACAACCCGAACCCGGCCGAGCGCGCCGGCGGCGTGCGGAGCAAGCCCGAGCAGCCCAGAAGCGACGAGCCGGACTTCAAGACGCTGTTCCATGCGTGGGTGGAAAGCCACCGAGCCAGTGTGGTCGATAGCGTCGGCAGACTGATCAAACAGCCGATCGGCAGCTTCTTCACCTGTCTGGTCATGGCTGTTGCGTTGAGCCTGCCCATGGGCTTGGCGTTGCTGCTGGACAACGTCGAGCGGCTCGGTGGTTCCTGGCAGCGTGCGGCGCAGATTTCGCTGTTCATGCAGCTGGATGTAGACGCGCAGCAGGGGCGGGCGTTTCGCGAGCAGATCCTGGCAATGCCGGATGTGTCGGAGGCCAGCTGGATCAGTCGCGAGGAGGCGCTGGAGGAATTTCAGCAATTGTCCGGGCTTGGCGAAGCGTTGCGTGAACTGCCGGACAATCCGCTACCCGGTGTGATCCTGGTGACCCCTAGCGAGGTCGACCGCGACAACCTCGAAGCCCTTCGCCAGCGTTTGGCAGCGCTGTCTGGCGTGGAACAGGCGCAGCTGGACCTGCTCTGGGTCGAGCGGCTGACTGCCATTCTGAAGTTGGGTGATCGTTTCGTCTTTGGTCTCAGCCTGTTGCTTATCGCGACGCTGCTGCTGGTGATCGGCAATACCATTCGCCTGCACATCGAAAACCGCCGTACCGAGATCGAAGTGGTCAAGCTGGTCGGTGGAACCGACGGCTACGTACGGCGTCCCTTTCTTTACATGGGCGCTTTGTACGGCCTGGGCGCCGGACTGATGGCCTGGTTGCTGCTGGCGTATGGATTGGGCTGGCTGAACGAGGCGGTCGTCGGGCTGGCCGGTTTGTACGGCAGCGACTTCGGCTTGGCCGGGGTGCCGGCCGAAGATGGCCTGTCGCTGGTGCTTGGCGCCTTGCTGCTGGGCTACATTGGTGCCTGGTTGGCTGTTGCAAGGCACTTGAGCGAGCTTGCTCCGCGCTGATAAGTTATTGATAGATATAGAACTTCTATAGCTGTAAGGAAACTTTTCCATAGACTTGCAGTCTCATCCGGCAGTGCTAAACTGCTGCAGCTTCATTATCGGAGGATCTGCATGACTACTAATCTGCAACCTGTTCAAGCCCTGGTTCCGGGAGGCAATCTCGAGGCCTACGTGCAGACGGTCAACAGCATTCCGCTGCTTACGGTCGAGCAGGAACGCGACCTGGCAGAGCGCCTGTTTTACCATCAGGATCTTGAAGCCGCGCGTCAGATGGTTCTTGCCCACCTGCGATTCGTCGTGCACATCGCCCGTAGCTATTCGGGTTATGGTCTGGCTCAGTCCGACCTGATTCAGGAAGGCAACGTCGGCCTGATGAAGGCAGTCAAGCGATTCAATCCGGAAATGGGTGTGCGCCTGGTCTCCTTCGCCGTGCATTGGATCAAGGCCGAAATTCACGAATTCATTCTGCGCAACTGGCGCATCGTCAAGGTCGCCACGACCAAGGCGCAGCGTAAGCTGTTCTTCAATCTGCGCAGTCAGAAGAAGCGCCTGGCCTGGCTGAACAACGACGAGGTCGAGCGGGTTGCCGACAGCCTCGGTGTCGAAGCCCGCGAAGTGCGCGAGATGGAAAGCCGTCTTACCGGACACGACATGGCGTTCGATCCGTCAGCCGATGCCGACGACGATAGCGCCTACCAGTCGCCTGCGCATTAC
>DPSI01000023.1:1470-2758 GCA_003527165.1 Pseudomonas sp. | reverse complement strand
CCTCGAGAATCAGGAACATTCCATACATGCCGGGATGGACACACGACAGGCCACCGCCATTGGTATTTACAGCCAGCTCGCCGCCCGGCGCGATGCGCCCTCCCCGGACAAACCGACCCGCTTCGCCTTTGGGGCAGAAGCCGAGATCCTCCAGAAACAGCAATGTATTGAGGGTGAACGCGTCGTAGAGCATGACCAGGTCGATGTCGGCATGCGTTACGTCCGCAGCGGCCATTGCGCGGGGACCGCTCTCCGAAGCAGCAGTAACGGTCAGATCCGGCATCGCCACGATGGACCGGTGCCATTGGGCACCAGCCGCCCCCATGAAGTAGACCGGTGGTTGCGGAAGATCCCGCGCACGATCGGCGCGTACCATTACGCAGGCACCGCCTCCGTCGGTGACCAGGCAGCAGTCGGCTGCGCTGAGTGGGTCGCTGATCATCCGAGAGCCGAGCACGTCTTCGATGCTCAGCGGGCCTTGTGCAAATGCTTCCGGATTTAGATTGGCCCAGCCCCGCGCCGCCACGGCAACCTCAGCAAGGTCTTCACGGGTCACCCCGTACTGGTGCATATAACGGCTGGCCGCCAAGGCATAGGCGGTGATCGGATGGCGAGGCTTGTATGGCGTCTCGTGCCACTGCGGCTCGCTCATCGACACCAAGCGCCCGCCAGCGGTCCGTTGGTTCGAGCCGTAACAGATCAGCGCGGCGTTGCAGAGGCCGGCCTCTAGCGCCAGCGTCGCTTGAAGAAGATGCATCTCAAAACTCGATCCTCCCACGTTCGTGCCATCGAAAAAGGAGGGTCGGATGCCGAGATACTCTGCCACTGACAGCGTCGGGAAGGCATGCGAGCTCGTCGCTGCGAAGATCCCGTCGATGTCACCAAGACTCAATCCGGCATCGGAAATGGCGGCCAACGAGGCCTGGCCAAGCAACTCCATTGCCGAATAGCCCGGCGCAGCCCCGATACCAGCAGAGCCGATTCCAATAATGGCGGTTTTCCCGCGAAGCGCGCTCATGCCGTTTCCCCCGCTAGCGGTCGAAAAACGACAGCCGGAGCGTCGTCGAGCATTGCGATTTCAGCCTTGACGCGAGTGCCGATCGGCGCGGATTCGCAACCTTCAAGCCGCGTCATCATCCGCACGCCTTCATCGAGTGCTACCAGCGCAACGTTATGGTTGCCTTGGCGTGAGCGATTTACGGTGATCGCATAAACCGTACCCAGACCGCTGGCCTCCACCCACTCGAGATCGGTCTCTCCGGTAACGGGTATCGCCACGCGCGGATAG
>DPSI01000023.1:0-1397 GCA_003527165.1 Pseudomonas sp. | reverse complement strand
CGCGGATAGAACACGTACTTGCCGCTGGAACGACTGCGCTGAAGCATGAATCGCCCCTCAGCGAGAAAGGATAGATAGCGTGCTTCGGGGCCAACTTCGTCGGAAGCGGTGAGCGGACCTGTCATGGCCGTCCTCCATATTCTTGTTATTCGGACCGATGCCCTACTATGTCGTCGTAAAAAACGTTCAAGGCACCGTATGCAAGACTCGAAATTCAGCATACATTCCGAATACTGAATGTCAATCCGAATAGTGAATATGGAAACCGCAGATAGCGATACAAAAAAAAACCGTCCCGGCAGCAAGGATGTAGGTGCCGTCGTCAATGCAATCCAGATCCTGCGTCATCTCGCCCATAGCGCCGATGCCGAAGGCGTCGCGACCATCGCTCGCGCAACCGGAATAAGCGCAAGCACAACATTCAACATCCTGCGAACACTGACGAACGAGCAGCTGGTGTCGTTTGACGGAGCCAACAAGTCCTACCGCCTAGGGCTTGGCCTTTCGGAGCTAGCGGTTAGCTTCATTGGCTATAGCTACGCCGATCTGATCCAGCCCGAACTTGAACGCCTGAGCCTGAATCATCGAATCCTTGTGGTCCTCTGGCAGGTGACTGGGGATAACCACATCACCGCCATGTCCCGTGCGATACCAAATTCGGCGCATGTCGACGTTCGGCTGCATTCGCGGCTACCGGAGCTCATCGGCGCCGGCGGCCGCTGCATCGCAGGACTGCGAAAGCTCCCAGAAGATGAGCTTCGCCGGCGATTTGCACGCCTGCACTGGGAGAACCCACCCACCTTTGCCACCTATGCCAAAGATGCCAAAACAACGCTTGAGACTGGCTGGGCCATTGACGAGGGTAATCTCTATAGAGGGGTGAGCCTGGTCGCCAGCGCCATTGCTGACCAACACGACCAACCTCGCTTTGTCATTTCAGGCATCGGGATCGAGGCGCAGCACACGCGAGCGGAATTGGAAACTATGGGGGAAGCACTGAACCAAACCGCACGCTTTATCAGCAGAGCACTATTCCCCGGAAAACAAGCAAATTCTGAATATCATTCAATATAATGAATGGCGCCTTGCGAATAGTGGTCGTCTAGGTCGAGGACATAGGAGTCTGCAAGACTTGTCTTAGGGCTTCGATCAGCCGGCTCTTGAGCAGCGGTGAACCGCGCTTCCTTAATCCGTTTAGGATCCGATCATCACGGCCTACAGGCAAGCGCCTGTCGATGGAGAAGGCCTCCGCCCTAGCGTTCGGGTACTGCGCCTAACAAGGCCATACCCGAGCGCTACTTCAGTGCCCTGACAAAGTAGCGTCAGTGCATCCTCAAAGCACCGAAACTAGCTCCGGGACAATCTCGAACAGATCACCCACCAGGCCGTAGTCGGCC
>DPSI01000112.1:3627-3887 GCA_003527165.1 Pseudomonas sp. | reverse complement strand
CATGCTGCCGATGGTGGTGGCAGGCGGCCTGCTGATCGCGCTTTCGTTCGTCTTCGGCATCGAGGCGTTCAAGGAAGAGGGCACCCTGGCCGCTGCCTTGATGAAAATCGGTGGCGAGACGGCCTTCCAGTTGATGGTGCCGTTGCTGGCCGGCTACATCGCCTATTCCATCGCCGACCGGCCAGGACTCGCGCCAGGCATGATCGGCGGTCTGTTGGCTGGTACGCTCGGGGCGGGCTTTATCGGCGGGATCATCGCCG
>DPSI01000112.1:0-3426 GCA_003527165.1 Pseudomonas sp. | reverse complement strand
CGGCGGGATCATCGCCGGCTTCGTTGCCGGTTACGCGGCCAAGGCGGTCAGTCGCTGGATTCCGCTGCCGGCCAGCATCGAGTCGCTCAAGCCGATCCTGATCATCCCGCTGCTGGCCAGCCTGTTCACCGGACTGGTGATGATCTACGTGGTCGGCACGCCGGTGGCGAAGATGCTCGCCGGGCTGACCGAATTCCTCGACACCATGGGCACCTCCAACGCCATTCTGCTCGGGCTGCTGCTCGGCACCATGATGTGCGTCGATCTCGGCGGGCCTGTGAACAAGGCCGCCTATGCCTTTTCGGTGGGCCTGCTCGCCTCCCAGAGCTACGCGCCGATGGCCGCCACCATGGCGGCCGGTATGGTCCCCCCGATCGGCATGGGCATCGCCACGCTGATCGCCCGGCGCAAGTTCGCCCAGACCGAGCGCGAAGCCGGCAAGGCCGCGCTGGTGCTGGGCTGCTGCTTCATTTCCGAAGGCGCGATTCCCTTCGCCGCGAAAGACCCGTTGCGGGTGATCCCGGCCAGCATCGTCGGTGGCGCCCTGACCGGTGCGCTGTCGATGGCTTTCGGCGCGAAGCTACTGGCGCCCCATGGCGGCTTGTTCGTGCTGCTGATCCCCAACGCGATCAACCATGCGTTGCTGTATCTGCTCGCGATCCTCGCCGGGAGCCTGGTCACCGGTGTGATCTACGCGGTGATCAAAAAGCCCGAGCTACAGCCGCTCGCCGTCGAAGCCGTAGCCTGAGTGTCTGCCCGAAAGGGCTGAACTAAGGCCGCGCAGCCGTATCAACTGATAGCTGCCCAGACTTTGTGTCATAAAGTTTCGCACGCTTTTGCTCGAAGAACGAATCGGCTGGAGACTGTTGCATGAGCATCGAATACGGGCCCCGCCCCCTGCGTATCACGCTGACCGCCGTTGTCGTGCTGGTGCTGGGCGCATTGATGACGATCGGTGGCGGTTACCTCGCGATATTGGGCGGGTCGTGGTACTACCTGGTGGCCGGCATCGGTCTGCTGGTCGTGGCTGGGCTGTTGTTCGCCCGGCGCCGCGCGGCGATCTGGCTGTATGCGCTGCTGCTGCTGGGAACGCTGCTCTGGACATTCTACGAGGTGCGTTTCGACTGGTGGCAACTGGCGCCGCGGATTGATCTCTGGTGCATTCTCGGCCTTTGGCTGATCCTGCCCTTCGTCAATCGCTACGTGAGCGACCGGCTGGTCTGGCGTGATGTCGCCAGTGGGCTGCTCGGGCTCGGCTTACTGGCTGGCGCGCTGATGGCGGGCTATTCGCTGACGCAGGATTACTCATCGATCAAGGGTGAATTCAGCGACGCCCAGATGCAGGGCCTCAGTCCCGACGGGCAGGCCGGCCGCTCGGCGAACGAATGGACCGCCTATGGCGGCTCCGAGCGCGGTGATCGCTATTCGACTGCCGATCTCATCACGCCGGAAAATGTCGGCAAACTGGAAAAAGCCTGGGAATTTCACACCGGAGATCTGCCGGGCGATGGCGATCCGGGTGAGCTGACCAATCAGGTGACACCGCTGAAAGTGGGCGACACGCTGTTCGTCTGCACGCCGCACAGTGTCGCCATTGCGCTGGATGCGGATACCGGAGAGGAGCGCTGGCGCTTCGATCCGAGCATCAACCGCAACGCCGAGTACTACCAGCACATGACCTGCCGCGGTCTCGCGTTTCACGATGCCGCTGCATACGGCCCTGGCGCTACCAGCCCGGTTCAACCGGAGCAGCCAGTGGCGCGTTGCGAGCGTCGGCTGTTTCTGCCCACCAACGACGGCACGCTGGTCGCACTCGACGTCGAGGACGGCAAACCCTGTGAAGACTTCGGTGATGCCGGCGTGGTCGACCTCAAGGCCGGCTTGGGCGAGGGCGCGCTAGGCGTCTATTTGCCGACTTCGCCGCCTGTGGTAACCGAGCAATTGGTCATAGTCGGTGGGTCCATTACCGACAACGGCGCGGTCGATTCTCCTGGTGGCGTTATTCGCGCCTATGACGTACGCAACGGTCGGCTGGTGTGGAACTTCGACCCAGGAAATCCGGATGCCACCGAGCCGCTGGCCCCGAGCGAGACCTATACGCGCAGCACGCCGAACTCCTGGACCATCGCAACTGCCGACGAGGCGCTGGGTCTGGTCTACATCCCTACTGGCAACCAGACGCCTGACCAGTGGGCCGTGCCACGTACACCCGAATCCGAGCGCTTTACCGACACGCTGGTGGCGCTGGATCTGGCGACCGGCAAGGTGCGCTGGGAATTCCAGACGGTGCATCACGACCTCTGGGACCGCGACCTGCCTTCGCAACCGACCCTGATCGATATCGAAGGACCGCAGGGCAAGGTGCCGGCCATTATCCAACCGACCAAACGTGGCGACCTCTATGTCCTGGATCGACGCACGGGCCAGCCAATCGTTCCGGTCGAGGAAATTCCAGTACCGCAAGGCACCGTGGAAGGCGACTACGCGGCGCCGACGCAGCCAGTTTCGGCATTGAGCTACGCGCCGGACGAGCCGCTGTATGAGAAGGATATGTGGGGCGGCACCCCGCTGGATCAGATGATGTGCCGTATCCAGTTCCGCAAACTGCGCTATGACGGCGATTTTACCCCGCCGTCGGAGCAGGGTTCGCTGATCTACCCGGGCAACGTCGGCACCTTTAACTGGCCGTCGGTGGCGGTCGATCCCAGCCGGCAGCTGCTGTTCGGTGCACCGAATTACCTGGCGTTCATCTCGACCATGGTCAAACGCAGCGAAGTCGATCCGGAAGAACGCACCGGTGGCGGCGAGACCGGCTTGCAACCTAACCTGGGCGCGCCTTACATGGTGCGTTTGCAGCCGTTCCTGTCGGTGCTCGGTCTGCCATGTCAGAGCCCGCCGTGGGGCTACGTCACCGCTGTCGATCTGCGCACCATGAAGAAAGTCTGGATGCATAAGAACGGCACCAGCCGCGACAGCGCGCCGTTGGGAATTCCGTTCCCGGTCGGCACGCCGGCGCTGGGCGGACCAATTGTCACCGCCGGTGGCGTGGCCTTCATGAGCGGCACTCTGGATTACTACCTGCGCGCCTATGACCTGCAGACCGGCAAGGAACTGTGGAAGGGACGCTTGCCCGCCGGTGGCCAGGCAACGCCGATGACCTATGTGTCCGAGAAGACCGGTAAGCAATACGTGGTGCAGATGGCCGGTGGGCATGGGTCGTTCGGGACGAAGATTGGGGATTCGGTGGTGGCTTGGACGTTGGATGAGGACGATGAGCGCTGATGTATAGGTGGTCTGCTTGGTGAGCGCTGTTCTCGATCTAGCCGAAGATATACGGCGGCGCCACGTCCCCTCACCCTAGCCCTCTCCCCAGAGGGGAGAGGGGACTGTTCGAGTGGCAGCGATGTGCGGTGGTTCAATTCCCGC
>DPSI01000116.1 GCA_003527165.1 Pseudomonas sp. | reverse complement strand
AGTTCTGTAATGTTCACTCGTCATCATGCGGTCTGGCCCGAGGATTTGCCCAAACACCTGACGGTGCCGGAGACCAGCCTGTTCGCCAATCTGGAAATTTCCGCTCGGCGCTTTCCGGGCAAGACGGCCATCGTCTATTACGACACCCTGATCACCTACACCGAACTGTTGCGTGAAGTAGAGGCGCTGGCCGGCTACCTGCAGAACCTGGGCGTGGCCAAGGGCGATCGGGTGCTGTTGTACATGCAGAACTCACCGCAGTTCACCATCGCCTATTACGCGATCCTGCGCGCGGACGCGGTGGTGGTACCGGTCAATCCGATGAACCACAGCGCCGAACTGGAGCATTACCTGGAGGACACCGGTGCGGCGGTGTGCATCTGCGGTCAGGAGCTGACCGGTTTCATTGCACCGCTGGTTGGCGCCGCGCAGCTGCGCCAGGTCATCGTCGCGGCCTATTCCGACTATATTCGCAAGCCTACCGATCTGGCGTTGCCGGCCGAAGTGCAGGCCGCGGCGATCACCCCGGATTTCACCGGTGGCATCGGCTGGAACGAGGCCCTGGGCGCGGGCCATACGCCCGGCCCGCATACAGCCGGGCCGGACGATCTCTGCGTGTTCCCCTACAGCTCTGGCACCACCGGCGCACCCAAGGGCTGCATGCACACTCATCGCTCGGCCATGGCGACCATCATTCATCGCGTGGTCTGGACCAATAGCACCAGCGAATCGGTAATCCTCGCAACGCTGCCGTACTTCCACGTGACCGGTATGCAGGGCGCCATGAGCGGCCCGATCTACAACGGCGGCACCGCGGTCATCATGACCCGCTGGGACCGCAAGGTGGCGGCTCAACTGATCGAGCGCCACGCGGTAACGGGCTGGGTCAATATCGCCACGATGGCCATCGATTTCCTCTCCGATCCGGATCTGGAGCGCTACAACCTGTCCAGCCTGGTCAGCGTGGGCGGCGGCGGGGCGGCCATGCCCAAGGCGGTGGAGGAAAAACTGCACCGGCTCACCGGCCTGCGTTACGTCGAAGGCTACGGGTTGTCGGAAACCATCGCCGCTACCCACATCAATCCTGTGGCGCGGCCCAAGGCGCAGTGTCTCGGCATTACGGTATTCGACGTGGACAGCCGGGTCATCGATCTGAACACGCAGGCCGAGCTTGGCCCCAACGAAGTGGGCGAGATCATCAGCCATGGCCCGCAGCTGTTTCGTGGTTACTGGAATCGCCCGGAAGAGACCGAACGTGCGTTCATCGAACTGGACGGCAAACGTTTCTTCCGCACCGGGGATATGGGCTACTACGATGAGGAGGGCTATTTCTTCCTGGTCGACCGGGTCAAGCGGATGATCAACGCCTCGGGTTTCAAGGTCTGGCCGTCGGAAGTCGAAAGCCTGATGTACCGCCATCCGGCGATCCAGGAGTGTTGCGTTATCTCACGGCCCGATCCCAAGCGCGGCGAGACGGTCAAGGCCTGCGTGGTGCTGCGCGATGGTCAGGCCGGGCAGGTCACCGAGCAGGACATCATCGACTGGTGCAAGGCGGAGATGGCGGCCTACAAGGCCCCGGTGTACGTGGAGTTCGTCGCGTCGCTGCCGCGTTCGTCCACCGGCAAGCTGATGTGGCGCGCCTTGCAGGAAGAGGAAAACCGCAAGCACGCCGCCAGCCTACAGGAGGCCTGACGTCATCGGATGGGCTGCGGACGATGCGCCATCTGGCGCCTTCGAAATCAACGGAGAAGATGCTATGCAAGATTCAAGTTCGACGAATCGGGACGCGGAATGGCAGGTGCGCAAGGACCTCGCCGCGGCCTATCGGCTGGTGGCGCACTTCGGCTGGGACGATCTGATCTTCACTCATCTGTCGGCTCGGGTGCCGGGTCCCGAGCATCATTTCCTGATCAATCCGTACGGCTTGCTGTTTCAGGAAATCACCGCCTCGTCGCTGGTGAAGGTCGATCTGGACGGCAACATCGTTCAGGACACGACCAGCTTCATCAATCCCGCCGGTTTCACCATCCACTCGGCGGTCCACGCCGCGCGCGAGGACGCCAAGTTCGTCATCCACCTGCACACGGTGAACGGGGTGGGGTGGCGGCGCAGAAGGACGGCCTGCTGCCGATCAGCCAGAACGCCTGCCTGTTGCAACATCAGGTCGCCTATCACGGCTATGAAGGGCTGGCGCTGAACCACGACGAGCGCGAGCGGCTGGTGGCCGACCTGGGCGACAAGCCGCTGATGCTGCTGCGCAACCANNCTCGTCGCTGGTGAAGGTCGACCGTGAGGGGCAAATCGTCCAGAGCGGCAGCCTGCACCGGGTCAACCCGGCCGGTTTCACCATTCACAGCGCCATTCATATGGGCCGGGAGGACGCCGGGGCAGTCATGCATCTGCATGCCGCTGACGGTACGGCCATCTCGGCGCACCGCGATGGCCTGCTGCCGTTGAGCCAGACGGCAATGCTCTGCCTGGATCACCTCAGCTATCACGACTACGAGGGCGTGGCGCTGGACCTGAGCGAACGGGAGCGGCTGATCC
>DPSI01000562.1:418-5119 GCA_003527165.1 Pseudomonas sp. | reverse complement strand
GCTCGAGGACGGTGTGATCGTCGGGGCGGGGGCGAAGATTCTCGGGCCGTTTACGGTGGGTGCTGGTGCCAAGGTCGGTTCCAATGCGGTGGTCACTCGCGCGGTTCCGGCCGGTGCTACCGCTGTCGGTATCCCGGGGCGGGTGATCGTCAAGTCCGATGACGAGCAAGAGGCCAAGCGCAAGGCGATTGCCGAGAAGATCGGTTTCGATGCTTATGGTGTGACCGAGGATATGCCCGATCCGGTGGCGCGGGCCATCGGTCAGCTGCTCGACCACGTCCAGGCGGTCGAAGAGCGCATGGAAGGCATGTGTGAGGCGTTGACCGCGCTTGGTAGCGATTACTGCGCCAAACAAATGCCCGAGTTGCGTGAAGAGGATTTTGCCGAAGTCAAGGATGCAGGCGACGAGCCTCGTTCGTGAAAGTGCGATAGGTGGGGCGTGCTGCTATAATAGGCGCCTTTTTGTGGGCGCGCTGTGGTGCCTTGTCTCATCGGCGTCTTCCTCATGCGGCTAAAGTCCGAGTTGTTTAATAGGTCTTATAGTTGATCTAAATAGTCGGGTATTGCATACTTGCCCCAAACCATGATGCTTGGTGCGAACCGATGCGATTGACTACCAAAGGCCGTTACGCCGTTACTGCGATGCTCGACCTTGCGCTGCATGCGCAACATGGGCCGGTGTCCCTTGCGGATATTTCCGAGCGGCAGGGCATCTCGCTTTCTTACCTTGAACAGCTTTTCGCCAAGTTGCGCCGTGGCAGCTTGGTCACCAGCGTTCGTGGACCGGGTGGCGGTTATCAGCTCTCCCGCGAGATGGCTGGTATTCAAGTCGCGCAGGTCATCGATGCGGTCAATGAGTCGGTCGACGCCACCCGTTGCCAGGGGTTGGGCGATTGTCATTCAGGCGATACCTGTCTGACCCACCATTTATGGTGCGATTTGAGCCAGCAGATCCACGAGTTTCTAAGCGGTATCAGCCTGGCGGATCTGGTCATGCGTCGCGAGGTGCAGGAAGTAGCTTTGCGCCAGGATATGCGCCGCGCCAATAGCCAGACTTCGCAGCTGGATAAGATTGAAGCGTCCGCCGTCGAGTGAGCAGGACGCCTGCCCTGATAGGAGATACCTGATGAAGTTGCCGATTTACCTGGATTACTCCGCTACCACACCGGTCGATCCTCGCGTTGCCGAGAAGATGGTCGAATGCCTTACTGCCGAAGGTAATTTCGGCAATCCGGCGTCGCGCTCTCACGCCTTTGGCTGGAAAGCCGAAGAGGCCGTAGAGAATGCGCGCCGTCAGGTCGCAGAACTGGTCAATGCAGACCCGCGCGAAATTGTTTGGACGTCTGGTGCGACCGAGTCGGACAACTTGGCGATCAAAGGTGTCGCGCACTTCTATGCCTCCAAAGGCAAGCACATCGTAACCAGCAAAATTGAGCACAAGGCTGTTCTGGATACGACCCGCCAGTTGGAGCGTGAGGGGGTCGAGGTGACTTACATCGAGCCTGGCGAAGACGGCGTGATCACCCCGGCAATGGTCGAGTCGGCGTTGCGCGATGACACCGTGCTGGTCTCCATCATGCATGTGAATAACGAGATCGGAACGATCAACGATATCGCCGCCATTGGTGAGCTCACTCGCTCACGCGGCGTGTTGTTCCATGTCGATGCCGCACAGTCCACCGGCAAGGTTGAGATCGACCTGGAAACCATGAAGGTCGATCTGATGTCCTTCTCCGCGCACAAGACCTACGGTCCCAAGGGTGTCGGCGCGCTGTATGTACGCCGCAAGCCGCGCGTACGTCTGGAGGCGCAGATGCATGGTGGTGGCCACGAGCGCGGCATGCGTTCGGGCACGCTGGCAGCGCATCAGTCGGTGGGCATGGGTGAGGCGTTTCGCATTGCCAAGGAGGAAATGGCTGCCGAGAGCGAGCGCATCACTGAGTTGCGTGACCGCTTCTTCAAGCAGGTCGAGCATCTGGAGGAGCTGTATGTGAATGGCAGCATGACCTCGCGGGTTCCGCACAACCTGAATCTGAGCTTCAACTACGTTGAAGGCGAGTCGCTGATCATGGCGCTCAAGGATCTGGCGGTTTCTTCCGGTTCGGCCTGTACCTCTGCTTCGCTGGAACCGTCCTATGTGCTCCGCGCGCTGGGTCGCAACGACGAGCTCGCTCACAGCTCGATCCGTTTCACCTTCGGCCGCTTCACCACTGAAGAAGAAGTCGACTACGCCGCGCAGAAAGTCAGCGAGGCGGTTACCAAATTGCGTGAGCTTTCACCCTTGTGGGACATGTTCAAGGATGGTGTCGACATTTCGCAGGTCGAGTGGGCTGCCCACTGATCCGATCCGTCGAGTTCCACATAGCCTGATTCAATGAGGATTGCACCATGGCATACAGTGACAAGGTCATCGACCACTACGAAAACCCCCGTAACGTCGGCAAGTTCGACGCAGAGGATCCCTCCATCGGCACCGGTATGGTCGGCGCTCCGGCTTGCGGCGATGTGATGCGCTTGCAGATCAAGGTCAACGAGCAGGGCGTCATTGAAGATGCCAAGTTCAAGACCTATGGTTGCGGTTCGGCCATCGCCTCCAGCTCCCTCGCGACCGAGTGGATGAAGGGCAAGACGCTGGAAGAAGCGGAAACCATCAAGAACACCCAGCTGGCTGAAGAGCTGGCGCTGCCACCGGTGAAGATTCACTGCTCAGTACTGGCAGAGGACGCCATCAAGGCGGCCGTCCGCGATTACCGTGAGAAGAAAGGGTTACCACAGGCCTAAGGAGGTATCGATGGCTATCAGTATGACCACCGCCGCTGCCGATCACGTGCGCCGCTCCCTGGAAGGGCGCGGCAAGGGGCTTGGAGTCCGGCTGGGCGTACGCACCACTGGCTGTTCCGGCCTGGCGTACGTACTCGAGTTCGTTGACGAGGCGGCGGCAGAGGATTCGGTCTTTGACAGTCACGGCGTGAAGGTCATCATCGATCCTAAAAGCCTGGTATACCTCGACGGGACGGAGCTTGACTTCGTCCGAGAAGGCTTGAACGAAGGCTTTAAGTTCAATAACCCCAACGTGCGTGGCGAATGTGGCTGCGGCGAGAGCTTCAACATCTGAGGACGCTGTGGGAACTCCCTGTCACTACGCGCTGTTCGAGTTGCAGCCGGCTTTCGATATAGACCTGGACATGCTCTCGTCTCGTTATCGCGAGTTGGCGCGCAAGGTTCACCCCGATCGATTTGCTGACGCTGGAGAGGCTGAGCAGCGTCATGCCATCGAGCGCTCGGCGAATCTGAACGAGGCCTATCAGACCCTGAAAATGCCGTCTCGGCGGGCCCGCTATCTGCTTACGCTGCAGGGGCAGGAGATGCCGCTTGAGGCCACCGTTCAGGATCCCGCCTTCCTCATGCAGCAGATGCAATGGCGAGAAGAACTCGAAGAGCTGCAGGACGACGCGGATCTCGCCGGCATCGCTTCGTTCAAGACTCGCCTCAAGGCTGCCCAGCAGGACCTCAATGATTCGTTCGCTCGCATATGGCGGGATGAATCGCAGCGTGAAGAAGCGGAGCGGCTGGTGCGTCGGATGCAGTTCCTCGACAAGCTGTCCCAGGAAGTGCGCCAGTTGGAAGAGCGCCTCGACGATTAACCCTGCGTAGCGCCAGGCGCTGCGCCCGATATCAGACAGACATGGCCTTACTTCAGATAGCTGAACCCGGACAAAGCCCGCAACCTCACCAGCGTCGTCTGGCGGTTGGCATCGATCTGGGTACCACCAATTCACTTGTGGCGGCGTTGCGCAGTGGTGTTACGGCGCCGCTGGCTGACGCTGATGGCGAGGTGATTTTGCCCTCCGCGGTGCGTTATCGCGTCGATCATGTTGAAGTGGGGCGGGCCGCCAAAGGTGCTGCCGCCGATGATCCGTTGAACACCATTCTGTCGGTCAAACGTTTGATGGGGCGTGGTGTCGGTGATGTGAAGCAGCTGGGCGGACAGCTGCCTTATCGATTCAGCGAAGGGCAATCGCAGATGCCCTTCATCGAGACGGTACAGGGTGCTAAAAGCCCGGTAGAAGTCTCGGCCGAGATCCTTCGCGCATTACGAGAGCGAGCGGAAGCGGTGCTGGGTGGCGAGCTCGTGGGGGCGGTAATCACGGTGCCAGCGTATTTCGACGAGGCGCAGCGGCAGGCGACCAAGGATGCCGCGAGGCTGGCCAACCTGAATGTGCTGCGTCTGCTCAACGAACCTACCGCTGCTGCCGTCGCTTATGGGCTGGATCGTGAGGCGGAAGGCGTCGTGGCTATCTACGACCTGGGTGGCGGTACGTTCGACATTTCAATTCTGCGCCTGACCAAGGGCGTATTCGAAGTGCTGGCAACCGGCGGAGATACCGCACTCGGTGGCGATGACTTCGATCATGCCATTGCCGGCTGGATTCTGGCGCAGGCCGGAGCGTCCGAGGATCTCGATCCGGGCGCCCAGCGGGAAGTGCTGAAACTCGCCTGTGAGGCCAAGGAACAGCTCAGCGATGCCGAGTCCGTCGAGGTCCGCTACGCCGGTTGGCAGGGCGTTCTGACACGTGCGACCTTCAACGAGCTCATCGATCCGATGATCGCTCTCAGTCTCAGGTCCTGTCGGCGCGCATTGCGCGATTCGTCTGTCGAGCTGGAAGACGTCCACGCGGTGGTGATGGTCGGCGGTTCCAC
>DPSI01000562.1:0-136 GCA_003527165.1 Pseudomonas sp. | reverse complement strand
GGTGATGGTCGGCGGTTCCACTCGAGTGCCACGGGTTCGCGAGCGGGTCGGTGAAATGTTTGGCCGCGATCCGCTCACCGATATCGATCCTGACCAGGTCGTTGCCATTGGCGCGGCGATCCAGGCCGAGACCCTG
>DPSI01000563.1:1431-3393 GCA_003527165.1 Pseudomonas sp. | reverse complement strand
CCGAGGAAGATGTCGGCCGAGCGCTGATACAGCTGGCAGCTGAGCCTGCCCTCGGCGACGTAGAACTGGAAGAGCGCGTGGCACGGCGGCAGCGCCATCTGCTCGACCAGCGCCGGGTTCCAGGCCGAGACGATCAGACGGCGCGAGTCCGGGTTCTTTTTGATCATCGCCAGCAGGTTGGCGATCTGGTCGATGGACTCGCCGTTCGGCGCCGGCCAGGAGCGCCACTGGTAGCCATAGACCGGCCCCAGCTCGCCGTTTTCGTCGGCCCACTCGTCCCAGATGCGCACACCGTTCTCCTGCAGATAGCGGACATTGGTATCGCCCTGCAGAAACCACAGCAGTTCGTGGATGATGGATTTCAAGTGACATTTCTTGGTCGTCACCAGCGGGAAACCATCGGCCAGATCGAACCGCATCTGATGGCCGAACACGCTATAGGTGCCGGTGCCGGTGCGGTCGCTCTTGAAGGTGCCGTTCTCGCGCACATGGCGCATCAGGTCGAGATACTGTTTCATCGATGGGCTCGAAGCGGGCGCCGAGGCGCAGTGAAAAGAATCTGCGAATAGTAAGAGCCGGCGCCCGGCTTGTCGCCCTCTTGGCGACAAGCCGAACGGTTCCGGTCAGGCCGACGCCTTGGCCGGCGCGCTGCGATAGCCCCAGGCGATCATGCCGAGGCCGATCAGCACCATGGGTACGCAGAGCACTTGCCCCATGGTCAGCCAGCCGAACGCCAAGTAGCCGAGCTGGGCATCGGGCACCCGCACGAATTCAACGATAAAGCGGAAGATCCCATAGCACACAGCAAACAAGCCGGACACCGCCATGGTCGGCCGCGGCTTGCTGGAGTAGATCCAGAGGATGACGAACAGCGCCACGCCTTCCAGCGCAAACTGGTAGAGCTGCGAGGGATGCCGTGCCAGCTGCTGCGGGTCGGTGGGGAATACCATGGCCCAGGGTACATCGCTCGCCTTGCCCCAGAGTTCGGCGTTGATGAAATTGCCGATGCGGCCCGCGCCCAGACCGATAGGCACGAAAGGCGCGATGAAATCCATTAGCTCAAAGAATTTTTTGTCGTTGCGCCGAGCGAATATCCAGGTGCACAGCAGCACGCCGATCAGGCCACCGTGGAACGACATGCCGCCCTTCCAGACCTGGAAAATCAGCGTCGGATCATTGAGGTAGGAAGCCAAATCGTAGAACAGCACGTAGCCCAGCCGTCCGCCGACGATCACGCCCATGGCGACCCAGAACACCAGATCGGACAGCTTGTCCTTGTTCCAGCTCGGATCGAAGCGGGCCAGCCTGCGCGACGCCAGCAGCCAGGCGCCACCGATGCCGATCAGATACATCAGGCCATACCAGTGAATTTGCAGCGGGCCTAGCGAAACGGCCACAGGGTCTATCTGCGGGTAAGGCAGCATCCGGGTTTCCTCAGATCAAGAAGTTGATTCCAACGCCCAGCAGCAACAGCGCGAACAGGCGCCTGAGCAACACCGCTGACAGGCGATGCGCCAGGTTGGCGCCGATACGGGCAAAGAACATGCTGGTAATGGCGATGCCCAGCATCGCCGGCAAATAAACGTAGCCCAGGCTCCATTCCGGCAAGTGCGCATCCTGCCAGCCGACCACCGCGAAACTCAACGCACCAACGATGGCAATCGGCAGGCCGCAGGCCGCGGACGTCGCGACCGCCTGTTGAATGGGTACGCTGCGCCAGCTGAGAAAGGGCACGGTCAGAGAGCCGCCGCCAATACCGAAGATCGCCGACGCCCAGCCGACCACGATGCCCGCCAGCGTAAGCCCGGGCTTGCCGGGCACGCCGCGGCTGGCCTTGGGCTGCAGCGGGAAAGCCATCTGGATCGCCATGGCGATCGCAAACATGCCAATGATCTTCTGCAGCATCGGCCCATGGATCGCGGCGGCAGTGAGGCTACCCAGCGCAGCACCGAATAGGATGCC
>DPSI01000563.1:0-1242 GCA_003527165.1 Pseudomonas sp. | reverse complement strand
CGAATAGGATGCCGACGGTCATCCACAGGACCACTGACCACTGCACCGCGCCCCTGCGGTGGTGGGCCCTGATGGAATTCAGCGACGTGAAGACGATCGTCGCCAGCGACGTGCCGACGGCCAGATGGGTCAGCACCAGCGGGTCGAAGCCCTGCATGGTGAAGCTGAAGACCAGCACCGGGACGATGACCATCCCGCCGCCAACACCGAACAACCCCGCCAGCACTCCAGCACACCCACCGAGAACCAGATAAAGCGCGAACTCCATCGGACCACCCTTGAAAACAAAGCAGCATGGTAGCCGAAAAGCTGGAACAGGTTGCCGAGTCGGCTGCTTGGCTTCAAGCTTCTCGCATCAAGTGTCCAGCCGAGCGAACCTATGTGCCTGATCGTCTTCGCGTGGCGCCCGAGCCATGCCCTGCCGCTGATTGTTGCCGCCAACCGTGACGAGTTCCATGCACGCCCCTGCCTGCCGTTAGGGCCTTGGGAAGACGCGCCGCAGGTCATCGCGGGACGCGACCTGCAGGCCGGCGGCACCTGGCTCGGAGTCGGAGCGGCCGGTCGCTTCGCCGCGCTGACCAACATCCGTGCGCCAGGAGCACCGCTCGGGACTCGCTCGCGAGGAGAACTGCCCGAACGCTACCTGCGTGGTGAGCTGTCACCGCAGGCCTACCTGACTGAACTGGCAGGCCACCTCCAGCACTACTCGGGGTTCAATCTGCTGGTCGGCGATGCGGACGAGCTGTGGTATCTCAACTCGCAGGCGCGTACACCGGAACAGCTGCGGGCCGGCGTCTACGGCTTGTCCAACGCGGCGCTGGACACCCCCTGGCCGAAACTCTTGCATGCGCGTGCGGCGCTGCAAGGCTGCATCGAAGCACCGGAGGCGCAAACCCTGCTACAGCTGCTGAACGACCCGTTTCCCGCGACAGACGCCGAACTGCCCAGCACCGGCGTGCCGTATGAATGGGAAAAGATGCTGTCCAGCGTATTCATTGCCAGCACAGACTACGGGACCCGCGCGAGCACCGTCCTGATCCGCCGCGCGGATGGCTCGATGGACATCACCGAGCGTCGCTTCGGTCCGGCTGGCGCGCTGGGCGAGAGTCACATCAGCCTGCCGTCGTTCGGCCAGGAGTGCGAGCCGATACGGGTCTAGAGTGCCGCCGACGGGTTGACCATGCGATCCAGCCCAAGGTTGCGCAGAGTCAGCTGCACAGTGGCATGAATCACCTGTGGACT
>DPSI01000035.1:2930-6910 GCA_003527165.1 Pseudomonas sp. | reverse complement strand
GGCCTGTGAGCTAGCCACGGCGCCATCGAAGAAGCCTTTGTGTTTGGCCAGCAGGTCGATGAAGAAGTTAGCGGTGGAGCCGGTGCCGACGCCGATAATGCTGCGATCGTTGAGCTGCGGGACGATGAGGTCGACGGCGGCCTGGGCAACGGCCTGCTTGAGTTGATCCTGAGTCATGGGCATGGAGTCCGGGAGGTAAGGAATCGAGGTGCAAAATTATACCGGGGCCTCGGCAGCGGGTCTTGCCCGACGAGACTGTAACGGTGTTTTAAGCGTGGATTGCCGGTGGTCGGCGGGTTTTCTGCAGAGTAGACTCGATGGCCCCGTAATGCCCCGCCAAGAAAGCCCACGATGCTCGAACAGTACGTCAAGAAGATCCTCACCTCGCGCGTCTACGACGTTGCCGTAGAAACCCCGTTGCAGCCCGCACGCCAGCTCTCCGAGCGGCTCGGCAATCAGATTCTGCTCAAGCGCGAGGATCTGCAGCCGGTGTTCTCCTTCAAGATTCGCGGCGCCTACAACAAGCTGGCGCAGCTGTCGCCCGAGGAACTGGCGCGCGGCGTGGTCACGGCATCGGCCGGCAACCACGCCCAAGGGCTGGCGCTGGCAGCGCGCGAGCTGGGCATCAAGGCCACGATCGTTATGCCGCGCACCACGCCGGAGCTGAAGGTTCAGGGCGTACGCGCGCGCGGTGGCAAGGTGGTGTTGCAGGGCGATGCGTTCCCCGAAGCGTTGGCCTATTCGCTGAAACTGGTCGAGGAAAAGGGCTACGTCTACATCCACCCGTACGACGACCCCCACGTGATCGCCGGGCAGGGCACCGTGGCGATGGAAATCCTCCGTCAGCATCAGGGGCCGCTGGATGCGGTGTTCGTGCCGGTGGGTGGTGGCGGACTGATCGCCGGAGTGGCCGCGTACATCAAGTACCTGCGCCCGGAAACCAAGGTCATCGGCGTCGAGCCGGACGATTCCAACTGCCTGCAGCAAGCCATGTTGGCCGGTGAGCGCGTGGTGCTGCCCCAGGTCGGGCTGTTTGCCGATGGCGTGGCGGTGGCACAGATCGGTCAGCATACCTTTGATATCTGTCGTCACCATGTGGATGAAGTGATCACCGTCAGCACCGACGAGATCTGCGCGGCGATCAAGGATATCTACGACGATACCCGCTCGATCACTGAGCCCGCCGGCGCGCTGGCGGTAGCCGGGATCAAGCGCTATGTCGAGCGCGGCGGAGTGGCCAATCAGGTGCTGGTGGGCATCGACTCGGGCGCCAACGTCAACTTCGACCGGCTGCGTCATGTCGCCGAGCGCGCCGAACTGGGCGAGAAGCGCGAGGCGATCATCGCCGTGACCATCCCCGAGCGGCCGGGCAGTTTCAAGGCGTTCTGCGAGGCGATCGGTAAGCGTCAGATCACCGAATTCAACTACCGCTACCACCAGGATCGTGAAGCGCACATATTCGTCGGTGTGCAGACCCATCCGGAGAACGACCCGCGTCTGGCGCTCGTCGAGAGCTTGCGCGGCAAAGGCTTTCCGGTGCTCGACCTGACCGACAATGAACTGGCCAAGCTGCACACCCGTCATATGGTGGGCGGGCATGCGTCCGGCGTCAGCGACGAGGTGGTGTTTCGCTTCGAGTTCCCCGAGCGGCCCGGTGCGCTGTTCAACTTTCTCAACAATCTGGGCGGGCGCTGGAATATCTCGATGTTCCATTACCGCAACCATGGCGCGGCCGATGGTCGAGTGGTCGCCGGCCTGCAGGTGCCGGCCGAGGAGCGTCATCTGCTGCCGGCAGCGCTGGACAAGATCGGCTACCGCTACTGGGACGAGACGGACAACCCAGCCTACCAGCTGTTTCTCGGCTAGCGCGTAGCGTGGCGGGTTTGGCCATTCAACCCGACGAAAATCGATCAACCGACCAAACAGGCACTGACGAGCACAATGGAACACTATCAGCTGTTGAACATCGTCCACGCTGCGCTGGCGATCCTCCTGACGCTCGGACTGATTGCGCACATCGCCATGTTGTGGAAAGCCTGGCGCCGCGCCGATACGGCGGTGTTGCAGCAGAAGCTGCGGCGCACGCGGCTGTTTTCCCTTCCTCTGCTGGCCGTTCTGGCCTTGCTGCTGCCGCTGACGGGCTGGTGGCTGGCGCACTTGGCCGGGTTTCCGCTGGGCCAGTTCTGGCTGCTGGCCAGCTCGGTGCTGTTTCTCGTGCTGTTGCCGCTCGGCCTGCTGCTGGGCGGGCGCTTGCGCGCTTGGCAGGGGCTGGGTGACGCACCGGCACCGGCCAGACTGCCGCGCTTCGCGCTGGTGTACGCCGGTTTGATCCTGCTGATCCTCGTCGCGATCATGGGGCTGATGGGAGCCAAGCCGGTCTGATGCGCATCCTGCTGGTGGGTGCCAGCGGCTTCATTGGCCGGCATCTGCTGCGGGCGTTGCAAGGCGAAGGCCATCAGCTGATCGCGACCTCGCGCTCGGGGCTCGGCGTCGAGCTTCCGGGCGTGCGCTGGCATTCGCTGGATCTCGCCACCCTGGCTAGCCATCCCGAGCATTTCAACTGGCCGGACAGCACTGATTTGGTGATCAACGCCACCGGTGTGCTGAGCACTGATTCGCACCACCTCGCCAACGTGCAGGACCGTGGGGCACGCGCGCTGTTCGACCTTGCCGCCTGCCACGGCGCCGGTGTGGTTCAGCTGTCTGCGCTGGGCGCGGGGGAACAGCAGGACGTGCCCTTTCTGGCCAGCAAGGCCGCTGCCGACGATCACCTTCTCACACTGCAAATACCCGCCGTCGTATTGCGTCCTTCATTGGTGCTCGGCGAAGGCGGGGCGAGCAGCCGCTGGCTGGCTCGGCTATCGCCCTGGCCGCTGATACCGCTGCTCGATACCCAGGCCCGGGCGCAGCCGCTGCACGTGGACGACTTGGTCGCAGCGGTGCTAGGGCTGCTGCGCCATTGGCCGGCGACGCCCTCCGTAGTGCCGCTGGTAGGGCCCGAGCCGCTGACGCTGCCACAATTGCTCGATCGAGTGCGTGCCGTTCAGGGCTGGGGACCGGCGCGCTACGTTGGTATCCCATCGGTGCTTTCGGAGCTGGGGGCGCGGCTCGGTGATCGTCTCGGCTGGCAGGCGCTGAATACGCAGACGGTGATACTGGCGCGGCGCGACAACCTGGCCCCGCCGGACGCAATGAAAGCTGTCTGCGATTGCATGGCCGCGCCGCTGGAGAGTCGGTTGGTCGGCTGGCCGCGGTGCGAACAGAGCGTGACAATGGCCCTGCGCCCGCTGCTGCTTGCGGTGCTGGTGCTGGTCTGGCTGGGCACAGCCGTGGTCTGCCTCGGTCCGGGCTACGACTGGGGGCTGCGGATCATGGCCGAGTTGGGCATAGAGGGTTGGCCTGCGGACGTAGCCATCGTCTCCGGCGCCCTGGCCGATGCCCTGCTCGGTGTGGGGCTGCTCGTGCGGCGCTGGCGCTGCCACGCCCTGCGCGCGCAGATGGGGCTGATGCTCGGCTACATGCTGATCATCAGCTTGTGGCTGCCGCACTATTGGTTCGATCCCTTTGCTGGGGTCGGCAAGAATCTTGTACTGCTGGTCGCCACGCTGTGGCTGCTGTGGACCGAACCAATGGCGGAGAACCAACGATGAGCCTGTATCTGCTGCTCAAGACGCTGCATATCCTGTCTTCGACGGTACTGTTCGGCACCGGGCTGGGCTCGGCCTATTACAGCTGGCGCGCCTGGCGCAGCGGCAAGGTCGAGGTGATTGCAGTGACGTTCCGCCATCTGGTGTTCGCCGATTGGGCATTCACCGCGACCACGGCCGTCATCCAGCCGGTCAGCGGGCTGGCACTGGTGCATCTGGCCGGTTTCGACCTGAGTCAGCCCTGGCTGAGGTGGAGTATCGCCCTGTATGTGCTGGCCGGTGCCTGCTGGTTGCCGGTGGTGTGGTTGCAGATTCGGGTGCACAAACTGGCCG
>DPSI01000035.1:2703-2879 GCA_003527165.1 Pseudomonas sp. | reverse complement strand
CCGTTGCCCGCCGCTACCTTTCGCTATATGCGCTGGTGGTTTGCTCTCGGCTGGCCAGCCTTCCTGGCGTTCGTGATTATTTTCTACCTGATGGTCAGCAAGGGCGCCTCTTGAAGCCGGTAGGGCTGATTTCATTCGGCTGCGGATTCGCATAAGGCCGAACAAGTCCGGCCCTA
>DPSI01000035.1:0-2510 GCA_003527165.1 Pseudomonas sp. | reverse complement strand
CCGAACAAGTCCGGCCCTACGAGCTCTAGCGCAACGACAGAATCGTCCAGCCGCGCTGTTGGGCAATCTCGCGCAGGATCGGGTCGGGATCGACCGCCACCGGATGGCTGACTCGCTCGAGCAGCGGCAGGTCATTGCGCGAGTCGCTGTAGAAATAACTGTCTTCCAGGCTCTGCCCGGTCTCTTTCAGCCAGCGCTCGATGCGCGTCACCTTGCCTTCCTGGAAGCAGGGCACGTCGGTGAGGCGGCCGGTGTAGCGACCATCCAGCATCTCGCACTCTGTGGCCAGCAGCGTGTCGACGCCCAGCCGCGCGGCGATCGGCCCGGTGATGAAGCGGTTGGTGGCGGTAATGATCACCACGCGATCGCCGGCCTCGTGGTGCTGGCGCACCAGCGCCTCGCCCTTGGCCAGTACGATGGGTTCGATGAAGTCGCGCATGAACTCGCCATGCCATTGCTGCAGCTGCGCCATCTCGCTGCGGCCGAGCAACTCCTGACAGAAGTTCTGGTAGGCCTCGACATCGAGCACGCCGGCGAGGTAGTCCTGATAGAAGGCATCGTTGCGGACCTTGTAATCTGCGGCATCGACCAGGCCCCGCTGGCAGAGGAATTCGCCCCAGGCATGGTCGCTGTCACCGGCCAGCAGGGTATTGTCGAGATCGAATAGAGCCAGGCGCACGCTGCGTTCCTCAGAGCGATGAAGGGAGGGCGAAGCATAGCGGGATTGCCCGGTGCATGGCACCTACAAGGCATAACCTGCAGTCCGGAGCCGGTTGATCAACGGCGGCTCAGCGCGCTTTCTGCTTTTCGTCATTTTGTGGAACAATGCCGCGACATGCGTTTGCGAGGTTGTATGCCGTGATCGACTCCGATGGTTTTCGCCCCAACGTCGGCATCATCCTGACCAATGATGCCGGACAGGTGCTATGGGCCCGACGGATTAATCAGGATGCCTGGCAATTTCCGCAGGGCGGCATCAATCCGCGCGAGACACCCGAAGAGGCGCTTTACCGCGAGCTCAACGAAGAGGTGGGGCTCGAACAGCAGGATGTGAAGATCCTCGCCTGCACCCGAGGCTGGTTGCGTTATCGTCTGCCGCAACGCCTGGTGCGTACCCATAGTCAGCCGCTGTGCATCGGGCAGAAGCAGAAGTGGTTTCTGCTGCGCCTGACCGGCGCCGAGGACCGGGTGCGTATGGATCTCACTGGCAAGCCCGAGTTCGATGGTTGGCGCTGGGTCAGCTACTGGTACCCGCTGGGGCAGGTGGTCACCTTCAAGCGCGAGGTTTACCGTCGCGCCTTAAAAGAACTCGCCCCGCGCCTGTTGGCGCGGGACTGACGGGAGAAAGCCCCTGAGCATGCTCGGCACGCTGCGCAAGATCGTCCAGGAAGTGAACGCCGCCAAGGACCTCAAGGCGGCCTTGGGCATTATCGTGCTGAGGGTTCGGGAGGCCATGGGCAGCCAGGTCTGCTCGGTCTACTTGCTCGATCCCGAATCCGGCCGCTTCGTTCTGATGGCCACCGAAGGCCTGAACAAGAAAGCCATTGGCAAGGTCAGCATGGCCCCCAACGAGGGCCTGGTCGGTCTGGTTGGTACTCGCGAGGAGCCGCTCAATCTGGAGCATGCCTCCGAGCATCCGCGTTACCGCTATTTTGCCGAGACCGGCGAAGAACGCTACGCCTCCTTTCTCGGCGCGCCGATCATCCACCACCGTCGGGTGATGGGCGTGCTGGTCATCCAGCAGAAAGAGCAGCGGCTGTTCGATGAGGGTGAAGAAGCCTTCCTCGTGACCATGAGCGCGCAGCTCGCCGGCGTCATTGCCCATGCGGAGGCAACCGGCTCGATTCGTGGCCTTGGCCGGCAGGGCAAGGGCATTCAGGAAACCCGCTTCATCGGCATTCCCGGTGCGCCCGGCGCGGCCGTGGGTACGGCGGTCGTGGTCCTGCCGCCGGCTGACCTGGACGTGGTGCCGGACAAGACCGTCGATAACATTCCAGCCGAGCTCGAGCTGTTCGAAGCCGCGCTCGAGGCTGTGCGCGCGGACATGCGCGCGTTGTCGGAAAAGCTCGCGACACAGATGCGCAAGGAAGAACGCGCCCTGTTCGACGTTTACCTGATGATGCTCGATGACTCTGCCCTCGGTGGCGAGGTTGCCAAGGTCATCCGCACCGGCCAGTGGGCCCAGGGCGCGTTGCGCCAAGTGGTCAGCGACCACGTCGGCCGCTTCGAGATGATGGATGATGCCTACCTGCGCGAGCGCGCCTCGGACGTCAAGGATATCGGCCGGCGTCTGCTCGGTTACCTGCAGCAGGCTCGCCAGCAGACCCTGACCTATCCGGACAACACCGTTCTGGTCAGCGAGGAACTGTATCCGTCCATGCTCGGCGAGGTGCCGGAAGGCAAACTGGTGGGCATGGTCTCGGTGCTCGGTTCGAGCAACTCCCACGTGGCGATTCTCGCTCGCGCCATGGGCATTCCCACGGTGATGGGCGCGGTCGATCTACCGTATT
>DPSI01000566.1:2440-3134 GCA_003527165.1 Pseudomonas sp. | reverse complement strand
CAGCCGCGAGCAGATTGATGGGGGAGTGCAGCGAGGTATTGGAGGGGCCGCGTGTCAGTGCTTCGTAGCCGAGGATGCGTCGCTCGGAAAGCGAAACGATAGGTTGGAAAAGGCTGGTGATGCCGCCGTGAGCGAGGATGTTATCCAGTGTGCTCAACTGCTCGGTGACGGTCATGTCGATCTCGTAGTGGCCAGGAAATGCGAAGGGCCGCACAAATTGGCGGCCCTCCTATTTCACGACGCAATGATGTCGTTTTGATGACACCACTGGCAGCTATTGCTCGACGGGGTTGTTCTTGGCCATTGCGTTCTGGACTCCCAGATAGTCCAGCAGAATTCTGCCGCTCTCCGAGAGGTAGGCGTCATCCTCGGGCTTGATCTTCTTGTCTTCGATATGCGGCGTCGTTTCATCTTCCCGTTCGAGTTTGGCCAGTGGCTCCTCACCTTTGGCTTTGCGCAGCGTGTTCTCCAGCGCTAGCTGGCGTTCCTCGATACGTTCCTGCTGGGCCCGGCGCTTATCCTCGTTGAGGCTGATGGTCGTCTCGTGAGTAAGCTCCTGCGTCAGAGCGAGGCGATCGCGGGTGAAGACGAAGTCGGGATTATCATTGGTCCTCGCTTCGTGACGCGCTTTGAGTTCGGTGAGGAATGGCTTGAATGGATTCATGTCCGGGCTGATCGCAGCGCGAATGCTGTC
>DPSI01000566.1:0-2298 GCA_003527165.1 Pseudomonas sp. | reverse complement strand
CCCATGGCAGCGCTTCAGGTAGTGCGCTTTCGCCGATTTCTTTCGTGTCGACTTCGGCCGGGTAGGAGATGTCTGGAATCACGCCCTGATGCTGCGTGCTCTGTCCGGATACGCGATAGAACTTGGCCAGGGTGAGTTTGAGCTCGCCATGATTAAGCGGCTGGACGGTTTGCACAGTGCCTTTGCCGAAAGTCTGGCCGCCGACGATGAGTGCTCGATGGTAGTCCTGCATCGCGCCGGCGAAAATCTCAGAGGCCGAGGCCGACAGCCGATTGACCAGCACGGCCAAGGGGCCCTTGTAAAAGGCTCCCATTTGCTCGTCGGCGAGCACGTCGACGCGACCGTCGCTGTTGCGAACCAGCACCGTCGGGCCCTGGTCGATGAACAGACCGGTCAGCTCCGTGGCCTCTTGAAGCGAACCGCCACCGTTGTTGCGCAGGTCGATGACGACGCCGTCGACGTTTTCCTGCTTCAGCTCCGTCAGCAATTTCTTCACGTCGCGGGTGGTGCTCTTGTAGTCCTCGTCACCGGCGCGAAAGGCCTTGAAATCCAGATAGAACGCCGGGATCTCGATGACCCCGAGCTTATAGTCGCGGCCGTCCTGCTGCAGATTGAGTACCCGCGCCAGCGCCTCCTGCTCCTCGAGTTTCACCGCTTCGCGCGTAATGGCTACGATCTTGCTACTTTGGTCATTTGGCGCATTGCTCGCTGGAATGACTTCGAGGCGAACGACCGATCCTTTCGGGCCGCGGATCAATTTGACGACCTCGTCGAGACGCCAGCCGATCACGTCGACCATTTCCTCGTCTTCCTGACCTACGCCAACGATCTTGTCGGCTGGGGCGATCTGCTTGCTCTTCTCGGCAGGGCCGGCAGGGACCAGGCGCACCACCTTGACATATTCGTTGTCGTTCTGCAGCACGGCGCCGATGCCTTCCAGGGAAAGGCTCATGTTGATGTCGAAATTTTCCGCATTGTCGGGCGACAGGTACTGGGTGTGCGGATCGTAGGATTGCGCGAAGGCGTTGATGTAGGTCTGGAAGACATCTTCGCCGCGGGTCTGCTCAAGGCGTGACAGCTGGTTCTTGTAGCGCTTGGTGAGCAGCTCCTCAATAGCTTTCGGCTCCTTGCCAGTGATCTTCAGTCGCAGCACCTCGTCCTTGACGCGTTTACGCCAGAGATCGTCCAGTTCCTTTTCGTCCTTGGGCCAGGCGGCGTTCTCGCGATCGATCAACAGTTCCTCGTCGAGCGTGAAGTCGAAGCTGTCCACACCGTTTCCCAGCAATCCCAGCGCGTACTCAAGCCGGCTCTGCAGGCGCTCGAGGTGCACCTTGTAGATTGCGAAGCCGGGCTCGAGGTTGCCGTTCTTCAGAAAGTTGTCGAACTCGTTGCGCCAGGCTTCGAACTCGGCCAGATCGCCCGCGGTGAAATAGCTGCGCGATGGGTCGAGCATCTTGATATAGCTGTCGAAAATCTTTGCCGAACGAGCATCATTTAGCGGTGGCTTGTTGTAATGGTGGCGCTTGAGCAGTTCGACGACGTTGAGGCTGGCAATTACCTGATCACGATCAGGCTGCAAATAGTCCCAGTCGTGGCCATCGGCGGGCTTGGCCAGGGCGAGGTTGGCCTGGACACCTAGCAGCAGGGCTAGAAAGCCTGCGGTCAATGATCGTTTCATTTCGGAGGGGCGGCGCGGGGCTGAGTAATAACGCATATTAGGCCATCAAATCAGGCGCCGGGGCGGGGATCTGCCCGGCGGAAAGTAACAACAGCCCGATGGTACCTGGCGGCTAGCACGCCGTGACAGAAAATCGCATCAGCATGGCAGGGCGAACCCCGCACCGTACCGTACCGGTAAGCACTGGGTTTAGACGGGTGTACGCCATACAGCCTGACACAGAGAATCTATCAGCGGCCTGCACTGCCAGCGAGTAACGGTTGAGCGGGCGCAGGTCTGAACCACTATGGAGGCAGCATGAAGGCATTGCAAGGCATCGAGGGTCGGCTCGCGTGGATGGAGCTCGCCGCTCCAAGCTGCGGCGAAGGACAGGTCAGAATCCGGGTGGCGGCTGCCGGCCTGAACCGGGCCGATCTGTTGCAGCGCGCTGGGCACTATCCTCCGCCGCCGGGGGTAACCGATATTTTGGGGCTGGAGTGTGCAGGAGTCGTCAACGAAGTCGGGGCTGGCGTTTCGCATAGAGTCGGCGACCGGGTCTGCGCGCTATTGGCAGGTGGCGGTATGGGCGAGGAGGTGGTTGTCGATGCCCGTCATGTCCTTCCGGTACCGCAAGGCCTGTC
>DPSI01000496.1 GCA_003527165.1 Pseudomonas sp. | reverse complement strand
CATTTGCTGGTCCTGACGAGAGAATCCGGGAAGATCGGAGTGCTCGATCAGGTAGGCACCATGCTTGTGGTAGTGATAATGAGCGATATCCAGACCCACTTCGTGAATCCGCGCCGCCCAGCCCAGCAGTTCACGGTGCCAGTCCTCGACCAGGCCCCAATCGCACGACACCTGATCGAAGGCTTCCAGCGCCTTGCTTTCGACCCGCGCCGCCTGCTCGGTATCGACGTGATAACGCTCCATGAGAAAACTCAGGGTACGATCGCGGATGTCTTCGTGATGGTGGCGGCCGATGAGATCGTAGAGCACACCTTCACGGAGTGCGCCCTCGGAGTGGGCCATGCTGGTGAGTTCCAGCGCATCGAAGATCGCTTCGAGGATAGCCAGGCCCGCCGGAAAGATACTTCGACGGTCCGGTTTGATGCCGTCCATGTCGAGTTTGTCCACGTCGCCCAGCTTGAACAGCTTGCGCTTGAGCCAGCCGAGCCCTTCGCTGGTGACCTGGCCGTTGCTCAACCCGGCCCCCTTGATGGCCAGTCCGATAGCCCGAATGGTGCCGGACGCACCGACCGCGTCCTGCCAGCCGAGCCGGCGCAGACCGTGTTCGACGCTCATCAATTCCAATCGTGCCGCCGTATAGGCCTGGGCATAGCGTGCGGCGGTGATCTTGCCGTCGCGGAAGAATCGCTTGGTGAAACTCACGCAACCCATCTGCAGGCTTTCGCGAAGCAGCGAGTCAAAGCCCTGGCCGATAATGAACTCGGTGCTGCCGCCGCCGATGTCGACCACCAATCGCTTGCCGGCGGCCGCCGGAAAAGTATGTGTTACGCCAAGATAGATCAGGCGCGCTTCCTCGCGGCCGGAGATTACTTCGACCTGATGGTCGATGATTGTTTCGGCCTGGCGGATGAACTGCGCGCGATTGCGGGCTTCACGCAGGGCATTGGTGCCTACCACGCGCACCGCACCCTGAGGCAGGTGATTGACTAACTGTGCAAAGCGACGCAGGCAGTCGAGGCCACGCTGCATGGCGTCATCATCGAGCATCCGGTTTTCATCGATGCCGGCGGCCAGCTGAACCTTTTCGCCGAGTCGCTCGATGATGCGCATTTCGCCGTTGCTGGTGCGGGCCAGGACCATGTGGAAGCTGTTCGATCCGAGATCGAGGGCGGCGATCATCGGAGAGGGTTCGGCGGTTGGTGGGCGCATGGGGCAGTCTCTGTGCAAAACCCCGACATCCTGACATGATCATCGGCATCCGCCAACGCGCAACGCCCATGCGAACCGTCCGGTTATCGGCCGTAGCGTTCGCGGCCCGCCACCATGCAGCGATTGTTCAGGCGACAGGCTGCGGCTTTCGGTCCGCATCAAGCCGGGCTATGATGGCATCACTTTCGGTTTTGACCCTGGAGAAAATCCATGAGCGAATACATCAACAATGTCAGTGACAGCAGTTTCGAGCAGGACGTGCTCCAGGCGGACGGTCCTGTGCTGGTCGATTACTGGGCCGAGTGGTGTGGTCCCTGCAAGATGATCGCTCCGGTGCTCGACGAGATTGCCAAGGACTACGAGGGTAAGCTCAAGGTTTGCAAGCTGAACATCGACGAGAACCAAGAAACCCCGCCGAAATATGGCGTGCGCGGTATCCCGACACTGATGCTGTTCAAGAACGGCAACGTCGAAGCCACCAAGGTTGGCGCTCTGTCGAAGTCGCAGCTGGCAGCGTTTCTCGACAGCAACATCTGAGCTAAAAGCGCTGTTTTCGAAAGCCCTCGCAAATGCGGGGGCTTTTTTTTGACGGCAGGGTGGACGCTTCGTCTGCGCGGTGCTAAATTCGGCCTCGCGACGTTTCTTACGTCGCCCTCTGCATGCCGTCGCCGACGCACTTCAGCCTCATACAAAGCACAACGAACCTGTTCGTCTCTTGCTGCGCGGCTTCTCAAGCTAATCGCTTTCTTCATCCTTCCTGATCTCTTTCTATGAATCTGACCGAACTTAAGCAAAAGCCCATCACCGAACTGCTGGAAATGGCCGAACAGATGGGCATCGACAACATGGCCCGTTCGCGCAAGCAGGACGTGATTTTCTCTCTGCTGAAAAAGCACGCGAAAAGCGGCGAGGAAATCTCCGGTGACGGCGTGCTGGAGATTCTCCAGGATGGCTTCGGCTTTCTGCGCTCCGCGGATTCTTCCTATCTCGCCGGGCCTGATGACATCTATGTCTCGCCAAGCCAGATTCGCCGCTTCAACCTGCGCACCGGCGATACCATCGTCGGTAAGATCCGTCCGCCGAAAGAAGGCGAGCGTTATTTCGCCCTGCTCAAGGTCGATACGATCAACTTCGATCGGCCGGAAAACGCCAAGAACAAGATCCTGTTCGAGAACCTGACGCCGTTGTTCGCCAACAAGCGGCTGACGATGGAAGCTGGCAACGGCTCCACCGAAGACTTGACCGGCCGGGTGATTGACCTCTGCGCGCCGATCGGTAAGGGTCAGCGCGGTCTGATCGTCGCTCCGCCGAAAGCGGGCAAGACCATCATGCTGCAGAACATCGCCAGCAATATCACCCGCAACAATCCCGAGTGCCATCTGATCGTCCTGCTGATTGACGAGCGCCCGGAAGAAGTGACCGAAATGCAGCGCACCGTGCGCGGCGAAGTGGTCGCCTCCACCTTCGACGAGCCGCCGACCCGCCACGTGCAGGTTGCGGAAATGGTGATCGAAAAGGCCAAGCGCCTGGTCGAGCACAAGAAGGACGTGGTCATCCTGCTGGACTCCATCACTCGCCTGGCGCGTGCCTATAACACGGTGATCCCGAGCTCCGGCAAGGTGCTGACCGGCGGTGTCGATGCCCACGCCCTGGAGAAGCCCAAGCGTTTCTTCGGCGCTGCGCGGAACATCGAGGAAGGCGGCAGCCTGACCATTCTCGCCACTGCGCTGGTGGAAACCGGTTCGAAGATGGACGAGGTGATCTACGAGGAATTCAAGGGTACCGGCAATCTCGAGCTGCAACTCGATCGTCGCATCGCCGAGAAGCGTGTATTCCCGGCGATCAATATCAACCGTTCGGGTACTCGCCGCGAAGAACTGCTGACCAGCGAGGAAGAGCTGCAGCGCATCTGGATTCTGCGCAAGCTGCTGCACCCGATGGATGAAAGCGCTGCCATCGAGTTCCTGCTCGACAAGCTCAAAGACACCAAGACCAACGAAGAATTCTTCATGTCCATGAAGCGCAAGTAAGCGTCTGGTTGTTGTCACCGAGGCCGGGGAAACCCGGCCTTTGTCTGTCTGCAGGTTTTGGAATTGGCGACGCCAAGGCTACACTTTGCGGCCCAACCTGCCGGCCCCTACGAGGCTCAAGCATGCAGTATCGCGATCTGCGCGACTTTATCAGCGGCCTGGAACAGCGCGGTGAACTCAAGCGCATCTCGACCGCCGTCTCCCCCGTTCTGGAAATGACCGAAATTTGTGACCGCACCCTGCGCAAGCAGGGCCCGGCACTGCTCTTCGAAAATCCGGCCGGCTTCGATATGCCGGTATTGGGTAATCTGTTCGGCACGCCCAAGCGAGTCGCCCTGGGAATGGGCGCTGAGGAAGTCTCGGAGCTGCGCGAGATCGGCAAGCTGCTGGCCTTCCTCAAAGAGCCTGAGCCGCCCAAAGGTCTGAAGGATGCCTGGAGCAAGCTGCCGATCTACAAAAAGGTCATCAGCATGGCGCCGAAGATGCTCAAGGACGCGCCCTGTCACGACGTGGTGCTCGAAGGTGACGATGTCGATCTATCTACGCTACCGGTGCAGACCTGCTGGCCGGGCGATGCCGGGCCGCTGATCACTTGGGGCCTGACCATCACCAAAGGGCCGAATAAGGAGCGCCAGAATCTGGGGATCTACCGTCAGCAGGTGATCGGCCGTAACAAGGTGATCATGCGCTGGCTCAGCCATCGTGGCGGTGCGCTGGACTTTCGGGAATGGTGCGAGAAGTATCCGGACCGTCCCTATCCGGTTGCAGTCGCGCTCGGGGCTGACCCGGCCACCATCCTCGGTGCGGTAACGCCCGTTCCTGATTCGTTGTCCGAATACGCCTTCGCCGGCCTGCTACGTGGTAGCCGCACCGAGCTGGTCAAATGCCGCGGCAGCGATTTGCAGGTGCCCGCAGGCGCCGAGATTGTTCTTGAAGGTCATATACAGCCTGGCGAGATGGCCGACGAAGGACCCTACGGCGACCATACCGGCTATTACAACGAGGTTGATCGCTTCCCGGTGTTTACCGTCGATCGCATCACCAGGCGCCGTGATGCGATCTATCACAGTACCTATACCGGACGCCCGCCGGATGAGCCGGCCATTCTCGGTGTAGCCCTCAACGAAGTCTTCGTGCCGATCTTGCAGAAGCAGTTCCCCGAGATCACCGATTTCTATTTGCCGCCGGAGGGCTGTTCCTATCGCATGGCAGTGGTGACCATGAAGAAGCAGTACCCCGGTCATGCCAAGCGCGTGATGCTGGGCGTCTGGAGCTTTCTGCGGCAGTTTATGTACACCAAGTTCGTGATCGTGACCGATGACGACATCGATGCGCGTGACTGGAACGATGTCATCTGGGCGATCACCACACGCATGGACCCCAAGCGCGATACCGTGCTGATCGAAAACACCCCCATTGATTACCTCGATTTCGCCTCCCCGGTTTCCGGTCTGGGCAGCAAAATGGGGCTCGATGCCACGCACAAATGGCCGGGCGAAACCAGTCGTGAATGGGGGCGTGCCATCGTTCAGGATGAGGCGATCAAGCGCCGTGTCGACGAACTCTGGGCTGAACTGGGCATCGACTGATGAATGGCAGTCGTTATTTCAGGTTATTGAATAGATGAAAGTTACGCTGCAACCCTCCGGCGCGGTGCTCGAAGTCCAGCCTGGCGAGGTGATTCTCGACGCCGCTCGGCGTTTGGGCTACGACTGCCCCCAGGCCTGTCGCAACGGTAATTGCCTGGTCTGCGCTGCTTTGCTGGTCAGCGGCCGAGTGCGCCAGCGTGGCGAACGTCACGATCATGGCGAAGTATTCACTTGCCTGGCCGAGCCCGAGGAAGATTGCGTCCTGCTATGGGACGGTGTTCTAGCCCCAGGTGAGCTGCCGGTGCGGACGCTGAGTTGCCAGCTGGTCAGTTGCGAAGACGTCGGCGGCGACGTGTTTCGACTGCTGCTTCGCGCGCCTGCAGGCAAGCCGCCTCGGTATCACGCCGGGCAATACCTTCTGCTGGAGCGCGAGGATGGCGAATTCAGCGCCTTTTCACTGGCCTCCGCCCCCAGGAGCGGGCGTGACCTGGAACTGCATGTGCTGGCACGCGAGCCGTCGGCGACCGGGTTGCTCGATTTCATTGGCCGCAAGGGCATGGTCAAGGTGCAGATGCCGTTCGGTGACACGCATCTGGCTGAATTGCCGGATGGTCCGCTGGTGCTGATCGCGGCGGGAACCGGCATGGCGCAGATGCACAGCTTGATCGAGCACTGTCGGGCCGAAGGCTTCGATCATCCGGTGCACCTGTACTGGGGTGTGCGGCGCCCGGAGGATTTCTATCGGCTGCCGCACTGGGAGGAGTGGCAGCGCATGCCCAATCTCTCGCTCCATCAGATCGTCAGTGACGTCTGTGGCTGGCAAGGGCGTTGCGGCATGCTGCACGAGGCCGTTTGTGAAGATTTCACCGATCTCAAGCCGGTTCATGTCTATGCCAGCGGCTCTCCGGCGATGATCTACGGCACGCTGGATGCGCTGGTCGAGGCGGGAATGGACGCGACACAGATGCGCGCAGACGTGTTCGCCTATGCGCCACGGGAAGGCTAGAGCCGCTGTCTCGCGCGCTCTGCGAGTTTTCCGATGGCGCCTCGGTTTAGCGTGCCTGCCGTTGCTGCAGCAGCAGATTGTTGTAACCGCTTGCGGAAAGCGTTTTCTGTGCTTGGCCAAGCTGCTCCCGGTTGGCGAAGGGGCCGACCAGCACCCGGTACCAATCCTCGTCGCGGACGGTGACGTTCTCCACCCGCACATCCTGACCCAGCAGGATGATTTGAGCTCTGACCTTCTCCGCTTCCGGTTGCTTGCGGAACGAGCCGGCCTGCAGGAAGAACTGGGTGACCGGTGCCTTGGCCACCATGGGTGGGGCCGGCGGTACCTGTCCGTTCAGCGCGGCTTCGGCGCGTGCTGCATCGATCTTGGCGGCCTCTTCGGGCGTAACGGGCTTGGTAGGTTCCGGTTTCGGCGCTTCTGGCGGCAGGATCACTTCGGATTCAGGTAGCAGCGTATAGAAGTCGTACTTCGGCTTTGCCGGTTGGCCCGTTGCCGGTGTGGGGCGCTTCGGCTGCTCTTTGGGCTTGGGCGTATCCTTGGCGCGCTTGATCTCGTCCCCGCCGGGTTCGAGATTCATCAGGAACATAATGAAGCCGCCAATGACCAGGCCGCAAACCAGCCAGATCCAGCCAGGAACGGCCTTCTTGGCGGGCGCCTGGTAGCGACTCGCCCCGCGCTTCGGAGTGGGTTTCTTTCGGGCGGCCACTTACATCCGCTCCAGCGTTTCCAGGCCAAGCAGTTCCAGGCCCTGCTTGAGCGTCTTGCCGGTCAGGGCGACCAGGCGCAGGCGACTCTGTTTTACGGTTTCGCTTTCGGCGGTGAGTATCGGGCAGTGCTCGTAGAAGCTGGAGAACAGTCCGGCCAGATCGTACAAATAGCTGCACAGCACATGCGGGACGCCTTTTTCCCCAACGCCATTGAGCACTTCGGCGAACTGGGCGAGCTTGGCGCCCAGCGCTTGTTCCTGTTCGGCTTCCAGTTTTATCTCACCAGGGAGCCCGTCCATACCGGTGCCGAGTTTGCGGAACACGCTGGCCACACGTGTATAGGCATAAAGCAGGTAGGGCGCGGTGTTGCCTTCGAAACTGAGCATCTGTTCGAAGTTGAAGCTGTAATCGCTGGTGCGGTGCTTGGAGAGGTCGGCGTACTTCACCGCGCCGATGCCTACCGCACGAGCGATCTGGCGTAGTTCGGCTTCATCCAGGTCCGGGTTTTTGCTCTTCACCAGCGTGTAGGCGCGCTGCTCTGCTTCGTCGAGCAGGTCGACCAGCTTCACGGTACCGCCGTCGCGGGTTTTGAAAGGGCGGCCATCGGCACCGTTCATGGTGCCGAAACCCATATGTTCGAGTTGCATCGAGCTGTGCACGAAGCCGGCGCGGCGCGCGACCTCGAAAGCCATCTGGAAATGCAGCGCCTGACGTTGGTCGACGAAATACAGCGCGCGATCGGCTTTCAGTTGCTGACTGCGGTAGCGCATGGAGGCCAGGTCGGTGGTGGCGTACAGGTAGCCGCCACCCGCTTTCTGAACGATCACCGGAAGAGGGTTGCCTTCGGCGTTCTTGAACTCATCGAGAAATACGCACTGGGCGCCGTTGCTTTCGCTCAACAGCCCCTTGGCCTTGAGCGACTCGACGATCTCGCCCAGCTCGGCGTTGTAGGCGCTCTCGCCCTTGACGTCGTCCGGGGACAGCTTGACGTTCAGGCGATCGTAGACCTTCTGGCAATGCGATAGGGAAATCTCGTTGAAGCGGGCCCACAGGCGCAGACAGTCGGTGTCGCCGGCCTGCAGTTTCACCACCAGCTCGCGGGCTCGATCGGCGAACTCGGCGGAGTCGTCGAAGCGCTGCTTGGCCGCGCGATAGAACTGCTCAAGGTCGGACAGCTCGCTTTCGGCGGCGGAGGGGTTCTCCTCCAGATAGGCGAGCAGCATGCCGAACTGCGTGCCCCAGTCGCCCACATGATTCTGTCGGATCACCTCATCGCCGAGATACTCCAGTACCCGCGCGACGGCATCGCCGATAATGGTCGAGCGCAGGTGGCCGACGTGCATCTCCTTCGCCAGATTCGGCGAGGACAGGTCGATCACG
>DPSI01000394.1 GCA_003527165.1 Pseudomonas sp. | reverse complement strand
CAGGGTAAACAGGAACGGTGAATAATGGGCGTAGCGGGCAATCGATCGCAGCAGCCCAAAGGTGCACAGCAGGACCAGGATCGGCACCGGCATGAAGAGGAACAGGTTCGGAGTGCTGAACCAGCGCTCGGCGATGTCCGGATGCGTCAAAGGTGTCCAGATACTCACGATGCCGGTCACCGCCAACACCGCCCAGACCAGCGGGATGCCGATATCATGCATACGCCTCTGGAGCTCGCCACCGGTTTTCATGATCAGCCAAGTACAGCCCAGCAAGGCATAAGCAACTATCAGGGCCAGGCCGCAGAACACCGAAAACGGCGTCAACCAGTCCAGCGCGCCGCCGGCATAGGCGCGGTCGGCCACTGGAAATCCGTGGATAAAGGCCCCCAGCGCGACGCCTTGGAAAAAAGTCGCCGCCAGCGAGCCACCCACGAACGCCTTGTCCCAGATGTGCTGACGCGCGGCGCTCGCCTTGAATCGAAACTCGAAGGCGACACCGCGAAAGATCAGCCCCATCAGCATGAAAATGATCGGCAGGTACAGGGCCGAAAGCACCACCGAATAGGCCAACGGAAACGCCGCAAACAGCCCCGCGCCCCCCAGCACCAGCCAGGTTTCATTGCCATCCCAGATCGGCGCCACCGTGTTCATTGCCACGTCACGCTCTGAGCTGTCGGCCAGGAACGGAAACAGAATTCCGATACCCAGATCGAAGCCGTCCATCACCACGTACATCATGATCCCGAAGATGATGATAACGGCCCAAATCAGCGAAAGATCGACACCCATATTCAATTCCTCTCGCCCAGTTGATCGCCGTGTTCGTGAGGAATCGCCTCGTCCGCGGCCGAGATCGGCCGCATCGGCGTCCGTTTCTCGCCGGGTCCACCAGCGCCCTTCTCGTTGCCCTCGTTGACAACCGGCCCTTTGCCAATCAGCCGTAGCACATAGACGAAGCCGATACCGAACACCGCGAAGTAAATCAGGACGAACATCGCCAGGGTCAGGCCGAGCTGTTCGGCACTATGATTGGAGACGGCATCCGCGGTTCGCATTACCCCATAGACTACCCACGGCTGTCGGCCGATTTCCGTGGTGAACCAACCGGCCAGAATCGCGATGATTCCGGACGGCCCCATGCACAGCGCTAATCGCAAAAAAGCTCGAGACTGGTAGAGCCTGCCGCTGCGTCGCAGCAAGAGACTCCACAAGCCGGTGAAAATCATCAGAAAGCCCAGCGCCACCATAACTCGGAAGGTCCAGAACACAATGGTCGAGTTGGGCCTGTCCTCCGGGGGGAAATCCTTGAGCGCCGGAATCGGCTCGGTCAGGCTGTGCTTGAGAATCAGGCTGCCCAGGTAAGGGATTTCCACTTTGAAGCGCGTCTCTTCCCGCTCCATGTCTGGCCAGCCGAACAGCAGCAAGGGCGTTGCCTCGCCTGACGAATTGTCCCAGTGTCCTTCCATCGCGGCGATTTTCGCCGGTTGGTGCTCCAGCGTATTGAGGCCGTGAAAGTCACCGACCACCGCTTGGACCGGTGCCACGAGCAACGCCATCCACATCGCCATGGAAAACATCTTGCGGACCGCCGGATTGTCTCGCCCACGCAGCAGGTGCCAGGCCGCGGACGCCCCCACCAAAAACGCCGTGGCCAGAAACGCCGCGATCGCCATGTGCGTCAAGCGATAGGGGAACGACGGGTTGAAAATAACGGCAAACCAGTCCACCGGCACCACGATGCCATCAATAATCTCATGGCCCTGAGGGGTGTGCATCCAGCTGTTCGAAGCGAGAATCCAGAACGTGGAAATCAGCGTGCCGACCGCCACCATCACCGTGGAGAAGAAGTGCAGCCCGGCGCCGACGCGGTTCCAGCCGAACAGCATGACGCCAAGGAATCCTGCCTCCAGGAAGAACGCGGTGAGCACCTCATAGGCCAGCAGCGGCCCGGTAACGCTGCCGGCGAACTCTGAATAGGCGCTCCAGTTGGTGCCGAACTGGTAGGCCATGACGATGCCGGAGACTACCCCCATACCGAAGTTGACGGCGAATATCTTCAGCCAGAAATGGTAGAGGTCGCGATACACCTGACGCTTGGTCTTCAGCCATAGCCCTTCCAGCACGGCCAGAAAACTCGCCAGCCCGATGGTGATCGCCGGGAAGATGATGTGGAAGGAAATGGTAAAAGCGAACTGGATCCGCGCAAGCTCAAGCGCTTCCAAACCGAACATTAAAGACCCCTCGTCAGTTAGCCGCGTGCCCTTGGCCTGTTGATGTCGTCACGCATTAGTGACAGCAGGAAAGCACAAGGGTGCGCTCCCCGTTCCGTGACCGATCGTCACTGCGGCCGAGCGCAACGAGTCAGGGCCTCAAACGAGCGAACGATGACCTGCCCAGCACAGGGCGGTATCAACGCCACACCGTCGGCTATCGGAAAGAAGACAGGGCTGGTGAGTTTGGCTGGATGTCGAGTATCCGAATGATCGGAGCATCCGCTTGGCAAGTGCCGCTGTAGAGCCAGCGAAAAGATCGCCAGAGCCCGAGGAATAGACGAAGGAAGAAACGATCGCATAAACGAAAAAAGCGGCCCTAAGGCCGCTTTTAGCGAGACTTCCAGCCGTTCAGTTGGCTTGGAAGTAAATATGGCGCAGCGGACGG
>DPSI01000396.1 GCA_003527165.1 Pseudomonas sp. | reverse complement strand
TCTTCCTTATCGACAGCCCCGAACTGGCCAGGGAGGTGCATCAACTGACGTTGGAAGGCACGTCCCCCGCCGTCAGCTATGAAGTTCGGCTGATCGAGCGCAACGGCAAGCAGAAAATAATCTGGATCGCTGAAGACGAAGGTCAGCGCAAGGTACTGCTCGATGAGCCCGGCGGTGCCTGGCGGCGTATCAATGCCTGGTTCAGTCAGATGATCGGGTTGGAGCGGATGCTCTAGGACACCAGCGAAGCGGCAGCGTTGCATGGCGATCCGGCCAAGATAGCCTGCCAAGTTGCCGCTTCGCTTGATTTCACCCCTTCGAGTGATACCTAGCTGCTGTCGGCTGGCTAGGCTACCGTTCCGATGTCGCATCGGCATCTTGCTTCTATAACAATAAAAAGGAGCGCGACATGTATCGCAAATGGATATGGATGGCGGTTGTGCTGGCGAGCTGGTTTCCAGCGCTGCTCAATTCCGCCCAGGCTCAGACGTTCACTGCGCTGGAAAGCATGCAGATCCATGCCAACCGCGCCACCAGCAGCCTTCTCCTCTACCGCGGCGAAGGCTTTCAGAAAGCCCACCTGGCACGCATGGAAAGCGATCTCAAGGCGCTGACCGACACGGTAGGCACCTTCCCTGGCGCCAGCGCCGAACTGCGCGAGCGACATCAGACGCTGCAGGCCACACTGCGCGAAGGCGCAGGCTTCGGTTATGAGGAAGACGACATGCCCTGGGGCTGGCCGTTGCAAATGAGCAAGGCGCTACGCGACTTCCTTACCGCGGTGCGCAGCCAGCAAGGGGCCAACTTCCGCGCCGAGTTGCCAGCCAAAGTGGAATACCTGACCGTTCAATACCTGAGCCGTGCTTACGTCGGCTCCTTCGAAACCGCTCGGGAGCAACCAGACACCTACCTCGGCCAGGATGAGCGGCGCCTGGTGCCTTCCATCGACGGGCAGCTCGCCGCCTTGGACAGCCAATCAAATCCTGCCGTAGCCAAGCTGAAAACCCGCTGGGATTTTCTGAAGGTGGCACTGCAAGACATGAACAGCGGCAACAACAGCTTCAACACCGCTTCGGGTCGGGCTTTCGCGCCGATCACGGTTGATCGCCATGCCCGCAGCCTCAGCGATCAATGGATGGCGCTCGCCCCCGATTGAAACACCGCAAAGTCAGGCATCGATCGGGCGCTGGCGCAGCCTTACCGGCCCGACCCGCGCCTCGATGGCCTGACGCAGCGGTTCGCGCAAGCCGAGCATGAAAGCCAATTCAGCCGCGACGAACAACGGCCCGATGATCAAGCCGGTCAGATCATCAACGAACGCGGGCTTGCGTCCTTCGAAGTAGTGCCCGACAAACTGGATGATCCAACCCACCACGAACAGCGCGACACCGGCACTCAGCCAAACCGCCGTCGACTGCTGCGCCAGTCGCGCCCCAGCCCAGACGCAGAGCAGCAGCACCGCGCCCATGAGCACGCCAAAGCGTAGATCCAGCCGCAGATAGAACAACGTGGCGACCGATGCGACCAAGGCAACCGGACTCAGCCATAACCCGGAAGCCTCCACGCCGGGACGGGACAGCAACACCGCGACGGCCAGCACGATCATTGGAATGCCGATGAAATGGCTGAGCAGATTGCGCGGATCGCGGTGATAGGCAGCGTACTGTGCCAAATGATCAGTCAGGGTTTTCATGGGCGAGCTCCGGATGGCCTGTGCTGCAAGCTTAGCCAGCCTGTCGGCATGCAGGGCAGCGACGAATGGTGGACGAATGCCAAAGGCCAAGGCGCTTGTGCCATCGCGCCGTCTGCCCGCTACGGCTCGGGGCGGTAGCCTAGTCGCAGGCCACCCCAATGACGCCCGCCGACCATGATCGGCACCGACAGGTCATGCATCAACTCTCCGGTGTCGCGGCTATAGGTTTGCAGCAACACCTTGCGCTCGTGGCTGCCGCAGCGCCCGCCGGTGCGGTCATTGAATAGTCGTTTGCTGCGACTCTTGACCTTGTCGATCTCCGGGTCGCCAATTGGAGGCTGGCTGAAGGCACGGTTGTGGGTCGGCACGTAGCCGTCCAGCGTGGTGGCGATGGCATAGATCAGAGCAGCGTCACGTTGGAGCAAGGGCTCCTGGATCCCCGGCAGGACTTCGTCGGCATAGCGGTCGAAGCGGGTGCTGTAGCGGATCGGATTGGTTCCCGGCTGCGCTTTGTAATCACGATCGAAGAGCTCATCGACCGTCAGCCGGCCGGCCTGCAGATCTGCCTCGAAACGCGCACCGATAGCGGCTGCGCCTTCACCCGCCAGGTCGAAGATGCCTTGGTGATAGTCGTCGAGCTGGACCTCGGCGAGCTGCTCGCTGACGATTTCCGCCTGGCCGACGAGCGTCTCCGCAGCTTTTTCCAGCCGGCGGGTCTGGGCCTCGCTCTCCAGCGCGTCGCCGCGCAGCTGCTCCAATGCCACGAACAATTGCGCGAGCCGCTCGTGATTATTAGCAGTGCCGGAGGCGATTTCCGCCACCTGGGTTTCGACGTTGCCGGCCAGATCGGCGATCCCGCTGAGCTGGGTCCCGGTCCCGGCGATCTGCGCCGCAGCCTGGTCGAGCTCACTCGCCTGTTTCTGAATATGGCTGACCACCGCCCCGCTCTGCTCGCGGATATCGCTGACCATTCGTCCGACTTCCTCGGTGGCACTGCTGGTGCGCCCGGCAAGGTTACGCACCTCGTCAGCCACCACTGCAAAACCACGACCGGCCTCCCCGGCACGCGCCGCCTCGATCGCGGCGTTGAGCGCAAGCAGGTTGGTCTGGCTGGCGATGGACTGGATCACATCGGTGATCTGACGTATCTCTTCGGTGCGCGCTGAAAGCCCGTCGAGCAGCTCGCGGCTGGCTTCGGTCTGCGCACTGAGCTGTTGCATGCGCTCGATGGCATGCTGCAGCTCGGCACGCCCGCTATCGCTGCTGCTGCGCACCGCTTCGGCCGCTTCCAGCGCCTGGCGCGCGCGGGTGGCGCTGTCCTGCTCGGTCACGGTCATCGCCTCGGCGCCATTGGCGATTTCATTGATCGCTGCCAACTGGGACTGCAGGCGTGCAGCCAGTTGCTCGGCACTGAACGACACTTGCGCGGCCGACAGGGCGTTGTGGCAGGTATGGCGCGAAAGGCTCTTGCTCAGCGCGGCGGAGCTCTGCGCGTCGGCATCGGCTGCAGCCGGCAAGTTGCCCTCGGTGCGCCAGGGGCCGAACCAGGGCCACAGGCCGAGCAGCAGGAATGAACTGGCGGTCAGATAGAACGGCAGCTCCATCCATCCATGAAACAGCAGCAACCCCAGCAGGACTGCTGCGTGTAACAGACAGGCCTTGGGGTGAAAGCGGAAGGCAGGGCGCATCGGTGGCCTCTTGTTTTCATCCGGTAATAAGGTGTTGTACCCACCTCCGCCACCTATGAACATTGTTCCTTGGTGGCAAACGGCCCGTACCATGCGGTAAAAAACGACTGCGTGACGTTTCCCTACCGCCTGACATGACCGGGTTTCCGGGTTAACGGCAGCCTATCGCCAACCTTAAGCTGCCCCTCGAGAGTCGAACGATTGCTCCTGTTTGCGCATCGACTCAGCGCGGCGCGTCTGGCGCGGTCAGCGGCAGACCGAGCTGCACCCGCCGCCGCAGCCAGGGGCTCGGGCGATAGCGGGGCTCGTGGCCGTAGCAGGTTTGCATGCCTTCCAGGATGGTGAGGATGCGCGCGGGATTGTAGTGCTCGGCAAATCCCAGCGGCCCTTTGGGATAACCGAGGGCGACCGTCACGGCACGATCGAGCGTATCCGGAGCGGCGATGCCCTTCTGGGCGATTTCGCAGCCGAGATTGACGATGCTGGCGACGATTCGCTGGCTGACGAAGCCCGGCGAATCGTTGATCACCTCCACCGGCACGCCATCGGCACCCAGCGCCTGACGGGCCTGCGCCTCCAATGCCGGATCCAGCGCAGGCTGGCGCATCAGCACGCGGCGCTTGTTGAAATCGCTGAACGTGTCCAGCGCGATGGTGCGAACCGCCGGCAGCGCCAATCGCTCGATGCAGTTACTGGCATCCTCGCCCAGCGGCGTGATCAGACAGATCGCCTGGCTTGACGGCTCGGGGCCGTCTTCGAACACGGCACCGGCCTGCTGCAAAACCGAGCCGATGTGACTGCGCAGTTCGGGCTCGATGCTGTCGAGCCAGAAGGGCCGATTGATGACCACCGGCTCGAAGCGGGGCTCCGGCGAGCGAATCTGCTGGCCGTTCTCGTAGCGATAGAAACCCTGGCCGGTCTTGCGTCCGAGCAACCCTGCGGCAACCCGCTGCGCGGCGAGGTAGGACGGGGTATAGCGCGGGTCGTAATAGAACTGGTCGTGCACCGACTCCATCACCGCATGGGAAATATCCAGGCCGGTCAGGTCGAACAGCTCGAACGGCCCCATGCGAAAGCCGGGACCGTCGCGCAGGATACGGTCGATCTGTTCCGGTGTGGCGACACCCTCGCTGAGGATGCGCTGCGCCTCGGTGCCATAGGCACGGCCGGCGTGGTTGACCAGAAAACCGGGGGTGTCCGGGGTGATCGCGGGGAAGTGTCCGGCGTGCTCGGCCAGTTGCACCAGCCGCTCAATGACCATGGGGTCGGTGCGCTCGCCGCGAACCACTTCGACCAGTTTCATCAGTGTCACCGGGTTGAAGAAGTGGTAGCCGGCTACCCGCTCAGGACGCGTGCAGGCACTGGCGATGCGGGTCACCGACAGCGACGAGGTGTTGGTCGCGAGCACGGCGTCGGCGGCGATCAGCCCTTCCAGCTCGACGAACAGACCCTGCTTGGCCTCAAGGTTCTCGACGATGGCTTCGATCAGCAAATCGCAGCCAGACAGTTCGGCCAATTGATGAGCCGGCTGCATGCGCTCCAGAATCGCTGGCAACTCATCGGCATTCAAGCGTCCCTTGGCTACACTGCGCTCGAGCAGCTCACGGTTGAATCGCAAGGCTTGCTCAATGGCTTCGGGGCGGCTGTCATACAGCCAGACCTGCTGGCCGGCGCTGGCAAATAACTGCGCGATACCGCGCCCCATGGCGCCCGCGCCGATGATGCCGATACGGGAAAACATGCGAACCTCCTCAATGATGGCGTTGCGATTGTCCGGATGAATCACTTTTATTTCGCACTGCGAAATAACATTCCACCTTTATTGACCAAGAGCCTAAAGACTGCCAGTCTCCTTAGCAAGCTATCTGTGATTGATCGCCATGCCCGCTTCCCGGTACTCCCCCACCCAGCTGCAGCAGGTTCAAGCCTCCGTTACCGGCTTCTTTCAGGACATCGGCTGCGAGCTTCTGGCTTACGGTCCGGAGCATGCCATCCTCGCACTGGATCTGCTGCCGCGGCATCTCAACAACGCCAGCAACATGCACGGCGGTGTCATGGCGACCCTGATAGATGTTGCCATGGGCCTGTGCGGCACCTGGGAGGCGGACCCGGCAGAGCGCCGAGTGGCGCTGACCCTGTCGATGAGCATCAATTTCAGCGCACCCGCCACCGTGGGCAGCCGTATCAGAGCGGTGGCCCGGTGCCGCTCCGCCGGACACAAGGTGTTCATGGCCAACGGCGACATGCTGGACGAAAACGATCGACTGATCGCGTTCGGCGAAGGCGTGCTCAAGCGTGGCGCCCCGCGCCGTGAGCTGCCCGCTTAGATGACTGCATTACTGCCGCTGGCACTGCTGTTCGAGCTACTGGCGCTGATTACTCGGCTACAGCCGCTGAGTGTCGTCAGCGGTGCCCTGCTGGCCGCGTTCTTCGCCTGGCACTGGCGTTCGCTGATGCCCTATCCGCGGCGGCTCGGGATGGTCACCCTGGCGTTGCTCGGTTATTGGCTGCTGTCGGGCGAAGCGAACTGGCAACAGGGCGCGCGCATGTTGTCCTCGGCGGCTTATTACGCCGCCTTCATTGGCGCCTTGGGCCTGATGCACTGCCTGGTCAAGCGCCTGCGACAGCTCAGCGAACTGCATCGCCTGCTGCTGGCGGGGCCACGAGCGTGGCTCTACCCCGGTTATCTGATGAGTACCTTCGCGATCAGCTCGGTGCTCAGCTTCGGCATGCTCAATCTGATCTGCGGCTCGCTGGAAAATCACCTAGAACGCCGTCCGTACAGTGACACCCAACGTCGCGAGGGCCGACGCGGCGTCATGGTCACCGCGCTGCGCGGGTTCGCGCTGGTCCCTTTACTGGCGCCGACCAGCGTCGCGGTGGCGATCCTGACCCGCGAGCTCCCCGGCCTCAGCTGGAGCACGCTGCTACCGTTCGGGCTGCTCGGTGGCCTGTTTCTGCTGCTGTTCGGCTGGCCGACCGAAAACCGCCGCCTGCAACAGCTGGCCGACCATCGGGTCGGCGAGTCCGGAACGGATACAGGGCAGGCCAGTGGCAGCTTGCGCGGTCTGCTCATCGGTAGCCTGATCGGGATCATGCTGATCGCCATACTGGCGGCGCTGACCTGGCTCTCCGCCACCCAGGCCGCCATGCTGCTGGTGCCGATCTCAGTGATCGTGATCCTGCTCTGGCAACGGATCGCGCCGCGGCAGGTATTCGGCGAAGTCAGCGAGACACTCGTCGGCATGCGCAACGAGACCTTCATTTTCGCCAGCTCGGCGCTGCTCGCCGGTCTGGTCGCGGCAGTGCTGCCGGTGCATCACCTGGCGGATCAGCTCGGCAGCACACCGCTGGCGCTGTTCGGGCTGGGCACCTTCGGTGCACTGGCGGTCATGGCATTGGCCCTGCTCGGTGTCGCACCGCTGATCTCGCTGAACCTGTGCGCGGCGCTGCTGGCGCAGCTGGCGAGCCAGGGCCTGGCGGTGATGCAACCGGCGGTGGCGCTGCTGTTCGGCTTTTCCTTGGCCATGCTGCTCTCGCCTTACGGTCCCTCTGCATTATTACTGGCCCGCCACGCCCAGCTGTCGCCCTGGCGCATCGCCGTCGGCTGGAATGGCCGTTTCGTGCTCAGCGTATTACTACCGCTGCTGCTGGTACCGCTGCTCGCATGAGCCGCGGCGCTTACATCCAGCCGCATTCCGCCATGGACAGCGGTTCGCCATCGCCGACAATGAAGTGATCGAGCACCCTGACGTCAATCAGCGCGAGTGCGTCGGTGAGCTTGCGGGTCAGTTGGCGATCGGCCTGACTCGGCTCGGCGACACCGGACGGGTGGTTATGGGTCAGGATGACCGCCGCCGCGTTCTGCGCCAGCGCCCGTTTGACCACCTGCCGCGGATAGACGCTGGCACCGTCGATGGTGCCGTGGAAAAGCACTTCGAAGGCCAGCACGCGGTGCTTGGAGTCAAGGAACAGGCAGGCGAAGAGTTCATGCGGCTCGTGTCGCAGCCGTGCCTTGAGATAATCG
>DPSI01000216.1 GCA_003527165.1 Pseudomonas sp. | reverse complement strand
AGCGCCACGTAGTTCAGTTCCCACTTGGCCGCGTGCGCTTCACGCGGGTCGTCCTGAGAAGGATCCTGCATGCCGCGCAGCTTCGGCTGCCGGTAGATGGCGTTGCTGTCGATGTTCAGTTTGGCATCCAGGCAGTGCAGATTGCCGTCTTTCTTGATCACCAGCGGATTGACTTCCAGCAGCGCTAGATCGTAGTCGACAAACAGCTTGCCCAGGTTTACGAAAATATGGGTGAACTGCTTGACCTGGTCGCCTTTCAGACCCAGCTGGAAAGCCAGCTCTCGGCCTTGGAACGGCTGAGCACCGACCAGCGGATCGATCGTGGCCTTGAGTATTTTTTCAGGAGTGTCGTGAGCGACCTTCTCGATGTCCACGCCACCTTCGGTGGACGCCATGAACACAACCCGGCGAGTGGCGCGATCGACCACTGCGCCCAGATAGAGCTCCTTGTCGATGTCGGTGCAGGCTTCGACGAGAATCTTGCTGACCGGCTGACCATTGGCGTCGGTCTGGTAGGTCACCAGACGCTTGTCCAGCCACTGCTCGGCGAACGCACGGGCTTCATCCTTGCTGCGTACCAGCTTGACATAACCCGCTTTGCCGCGACCGCCCGCGTGCACCTGGGCCTTGACCACCCACTCGGTGCCACCAATTTGGTCACAGGCTTCCGCCGCTTCCTTCGGGCTATCGACTGCGTAGCCTTTGGAAACCGGCAATCCGTACTCGGCAAATAGCTGCTTACCCTGATATTCGTGAAGATTCATCTTAGCTACCGTTCGGTTTGATGTGCATCAGACGTTGCATGTATGCCGCGTCGCCTCAAGTCGCTGAAAACTATCGAGAACACCTTTCAGAGACCTGTAAATACCTTGCTTTGAAGGTATCGACGGCTCGCGAAATACCCAACGGAACAACGCGAGCCGCCCTTTTACCGCGGCGCTGTTAGCGCTTCTTGCGGTTGGCAATATGAATGGCATGACCATTCACTGCCAATGCTGCTTCGTGCAGCGCTTCGGACATGGTCGGATGCGAGAAGACCATCATGCCGAGATCTTCGGCACTGGTACCGAACTCCATACCGATCGCGCCCTGCTGAACCAGTTCAGCTGCAGCCGGCCCCATCACGTGAACACCGAGAACGCGGTCGGTCTTGGCATCGGCAATCACCTTGACCAGGCCGGCGGTGTCGTTAGCGGCCATCGCACGTCCGCTAGCAGCGAACGGGAAGGTGCCGACGTTGACCTCTACGCCCTCGCCTTTCAGCGCCTGCTCGGTCTTGCCGACCCACGCGATTTCCGGGTGGGTATAGATGACCGACGGAACCAGGTCGTAGTTCATTTGCGATTTGTGGCCGGCGATGCGCTCGGCGACCATTACGCCCTCTTCCGAGGCCTTGTGCGCCAGCATCGCACCGCGAACCACGTCACCGATGGCGTAAACGCCAGGGACGCTGGTGGCGCAGTAATCGTCGACGAAGATAAAGCCACGCTCGTCCATATCGACGCCGGCGTCAGCAGCCAGCAAATCGGTGGTCACCGGACGACGGCCAACCGCAACAATGAGCTTGTCGAAGGTTTGCTGCTGCTCGCCTTCGGCATTGGTGAAATTGACGGTGACTTGGTCGCCTTTGACTTCGGAACCGGTCACGCGCGCACCCAGCAGGATCTTCAGACCCTGTTTGCTGAGCACCTTGAACGCCTCCTTGGAGATCTGCTCATCAGCAGCCGGCAGGAATTTGTCCATGGCTTCCAGAACGGTGACTTCAGCACCCAGGCGCGCCCACACCGAACCCAGCTCCAGACCGATGACGCCAGCGCCGATCACGCCCAGCTTGGCCGGAACGCTCTGGAAATCCAGTGCGCCAGTGGAGTCGACGATGATTTTTTGATCAACCGGTGCCGGCGGAATATCGACCGGCTTGGAGCCGGAAGCCAGAATCACATTCTCGGCGCCCAGAACCTGAGTGTTGCCGTCGAGACCGGTGACTTCCACCTGCTTGCCGTTGAGCAGCTTGCCGTGGCCTTCGAATACGGTCACGCCGTTTGCCTTCATCAGGCCTGCAACGCCGCCAGTGAGGTTTTTAACAATCTGGTCCTTGCGGGCCACCATGGTCGGAACGTCCATGGCCACTTCACCCGTGCTGATACCGTGAACCTTGAAGCTCTCGTGGGCTTCGTGGAACTTGTAGGAGCTATCCAGCAGCGCCTTGGACGGGATGCAACCGACGTTCAGGCAAGTGCCGCCGAGCGCGGTCTTGCCTTCCTTGCCCTGATATTTTTCGATACAGGCGGTCTTCAGACCCAGTTGCGCTGCGCGAATGGCTGCAACATAACCGCCGGGGCCGGCACCGATCACGACGACGTCGAATTTCTGGCTCATTACGAATCCTCTTGAGTGCAGCTAAAAAAATCAAAGGCCACAGGCAGCAGGCCCAGCATCCGCCTAGCCTGCCAACTGCAGCCCGTGACGCTTGTTAGATGTCCAGCAACAGACGGGCCGGATCTTCCAGCAGGTTCTTGATGGTCACCAGGAAGCTTACCGCTTCCTTACCGTCGATCAGGCGGTGATCATAAGACAACGCCAGGTACATCATCGGCCGGATGACCACCTGACCGTTGATGGCCATGGGACGCTGCAGGATGTTGTGCATGCCCAGGATGGCAGCTTGTGGCGGATTGACGATAGGGGTCGACATCATCGAACCGAAAGTACCACCGTTGGTGATGGTGAAGGTGCCTCCAGTCATCTCGTCGATCGACAGCTTGCCGTCGCGGGCCTTCTTGCCGAAGGTGGCGATACCGCTTTCGACTTCGGCCAGGCTCATCAGCTCGGCGTTACGCAGAACCGGCACGACCAGACCACGGTCGCTGGAGACGGCGACACCGATGTCCTGGTAGCCGTGGTAGACGATGTCGGTACCGTCGATCGAGGCGTTGACCGCCGGGAAGCGCTTGAGCGCTTCGACAGAAGCCTTGACGAAGAAGGACATGAAGCCCAGGCGCACGCCGTTGTGGGTCTTCTCGAACAGGTCCTTGTACTTCGAACGTAGGGCCATGACTTCGGTCATGTCGACTTCGTTGAAGGTGGTCAGCATCGCCATGTTCGACTGCGCTTCGACCAAACGCTCGGCGACCTTGGCGCGCAGGCGGGTCATCGGCACGCGCTTCTCGGTGCGATCACCAGCAGCAACGACAGGAGCAGCAGCGCTGGCGGCAGGCTTGGCTGCAGCCGGAGCCGATTTCTTGGCTTCGATGGCCGCTACCAGATCTTCCTTGGTCACGCGACCATCCTTGCCGGTCCCCTTGACGCTGTTCGGGTCGATACCGTTCTCTTCGGCCAGCTTGCGAGCAGCAGGCGCGAGGATAGCGTCTTCGCCGCCGGCAGCCGGGGCAGACGCGGAAGCGGCCGCTGGCGCAGAGGCCTCTGCAGGCGCGGCAGCAGGTGCGGCCGAGGCCGTAGCACCGGCTTCCAGCTTACCAAGCAGCTCACCGCTGAGCACGGTATCGCCTTCGTTCTTAACAATTTCGGTCAGTACGCCGTCCGCTTCGGCCAGTACTTCCATCACGACCTTGTCGGTCTCGATGTCAACGATCAGCTCGTCACGCTTGACCGCTTCGCCCGGCTGCTTGTGCCAGGTGGCAACGGTGCCGTCAGCAACCGATTCCGGAAATTGGGGGGCTTTGATCTCGATAGCCATTAGCTGGGGTCCTATTTGATTCGATTTCTACATCAAGGCCGCATTATCGCGGCCTCTTGCAAGAATGATTTAAACGGTGAACGCGTCCTGCAGCAGCTTCTCCTGCTGCTCGGCGTGCATGGAGGCATAGCCAACCGCAGGCGCAGCAGAGGCGTCACGACCCGCGTATTGCAGGAACAGCTCTTTCTTGTGCGCGACGGCAACACGACGCATATGGTGCTGACTGCAGTACCAGG
>DPSI01000213.1 GCA_003527165.1 Pseudomonas sp. | reverse complement strand
CCAGGGCTCCTTCATCAGCGCATCCGGCTCGCCAAAGGTGGCTGCACGGCCATTGGCCAGCCGATAATCGGCCCCTCCGGCACGACGTTGCTGGGCAATGCGGTCCGGGTAGGCGAACGCCAGCAGGCAGCCGAGCCAGCGCGGGTGATCCGGATCGGCCACCGGCTCGCTGGCCGGGCCACGCAGGTAGGAACGGAACTGCCGCGCCAGTTGGCGAGCACGCTGCACGCCGCCACGAGCGCCACGCGCTGCCTTGTCGTTACCGGCCAGCAAGGCGAGGCGGCTGTGCAGGTCGGCACCGCCACCACGCAGGATGTCGCGCTCGCCCAGTAGGGCGGCGAGGTCACAGGCCAGGCCGCCGAGTCCCAGGGCGTGGCCACGTAACAGCAGGTGGGCAATGCGCGGATGGGCGGGCAGTTCGGCCATGGCCTGGCCATGGCGGGTCAAGTTGCCATCGTCGGCCAGTGCGCCGAGGCGTTGCAGCAGGTCACGGCCCTGGGCGTAGGCAGCCGTGGGCGGCGGATCGAGCCAGGCCAGTTCATTGGGATCACCAATCCCCCAGCGCGCCAGTTGCAACGCCAGTCCGGCAAGGTCGGCCTGGAGGATTTCCGCGCTCCCGTGGGCGGCCAGTTGCTCATGCTGGGCCTCAGACCAGAGCCGGTAGCAGGCACCCGGCTGCAGACGGCCGGCACGGCCGGCACGCTGGGTCGCGGAGGAGCGGGAAATACGCTGGGTGTCCAGGCGAGTCATGCCACTGGCCGGGTCGAAGCGCGGTACACGCTCCAGGCCCGCGTCCACCACCACGCGCACGCCATCGATGGTCAGGCTGGTCTCGGCGATGTTGGTGGCCAGCACCACCTTGCGCTTGCCCGCCGGTGCCGGCTCGATGGCCGCGCGCTGGGCAGCGAGGTCCAGTTCACCGTGGAGCGGGCAGAGCAGGATCTCTGACCGGCCAGCGAGGCGCTCGGCCAACTGCTCGGCGACGCGGCGAATCTCCGCCTGGCCGGGGAGGAACACCAGCAGGCTGCCAGGTTCATCGGCCAGGGCCTGGAGCATGGTCTGTACCACCCGGGGTTCGAGCGCCTCGCCGATCTGACTCGGCCGCCCCCAACGCTGCTCCACCGGATACATGCGACCTTCGCTGCGTACCACAGGCGCCTCGTCCAGCAGGCGCGACAGGCGCTCGCCTTCCAGCGTGGCGGACATCAGCAGCACCTTCAGCGGCGGTTCGTCGCGCAACAACTCACGGCCGTTGAGACACAAGGCCAACGCCAGATCGGCATCGAGACTACGCAGATGATACTCATCAAATATGAGCAGCCCAACGCCATCTAGGGCAGGATCGTCTTGAAGCCGACGAGTAAGAATGCCTTCAGTCACTACTTCAATTCGAGTCTGTGGTCCGACCTTACTCTCCAAGCGAATTCGATAGCCGACTGTTTGCCCAACGCTTTCTCCCAGCTCGCTCGCCAGTCGCTCAGCTGCGGCTCTGGCAGCTAGTCGACGTGGTTCGAGCATGACAATAGTCTGGTCGGCCAGCCAAGGCTCTTCCAGCAGCGCTATTGGTACTCGCGTTGTTTTGCCTGCCCCCGGCGCTGCCTCAAGTACAACTTCATTACGTGCAGACAAGGCATCTCTTAAAGCGGGCAAAACAGATTCAATCGGCAACAAACTCATGATGGCTCCTAGCTGAGCCACCAATTATAGATACGAGGGAAGCTGTTACGGCACGGCGGTATGTCAATCACGCCCAGTGCACGGCTCCCTTCGGGCCGCTCAGAGATAAACGGGGCCTATTTAAACGGCATGATGGACATCAAGGCCACAGCCAGCATCTGCCCCTTGAACACCTGACGAGGGGGATCCTCTTGCCAGTGTTGCGCCCCGGCTCAGCTGGCTCCGTGATCCGAAAACATCGGATCATTTAACAGCCAGCTGACTAACACCGGATGTAGAGGTCCATGCTTGTCGGCCAATAGGGAAAGCTCTTGCTTGGATCGCTCTTCCACTCGACCAGCCAACCAGACGGCTTCTGCTGTCGGGTAATGCCGAAGTAGATTATTTGCTTGGTACCGTACGTTTTCAGGAAGGCTCGTGTCCCTAGCCAGCTCCTGTAGGAAGTCCCGTGTTTGAACAACGCTACGGGTGCGCTCATGGGCCATCGTCATGGTATTGCTCCTGAAATGTCCGCGGGGAGAGGCGGCTTCTCGTCAACATGGTATGAAGCCTTATCTGCCTGGATAATTGCACCGACTTGCCCACCCATTTGCACTCGACCTGACCAGTCATTTGCATCGAATCTGATCGGAACGCTTCATGTGCCCTGACTCGCAGGGAGCGACCCGCTGCGGTCAGTTGCATCAGGCAAAAGATGGCCAGAAGCGGATGTAGGTCTCTCACGGTAACGCAGTCGACCCCCTTAGAGGCCAAGTCGACTAGTGATCCTAGTTCGAGTCGTAGATGAAGTGGCAAGCCGCGAGTGACTCGGTCGGGGAATAGACCCCATACCGTCCTCGCGGTCGTCCCGTCTCTGAGATCAAGTGAAGATGTTTGCGAGCACGTGAGCTCAATACATAGAGGAGCTTGCTCGCGGCAACGTGCCCATTCGCTTCATTGAAGTGCGGCACCATGCCTTCCACTTCGTGCCACAGCTGAAGAAATCCAGCTCGGAGAACTGAGGTTCGGCACCGCTCCTTGCTCGGTGGCTCGCCTTAACCGCATCGGTACCGGTAGCTTGGCCCATCGCGTGAAATGCCGAGCC
>DPSI01000315.1 GCA_003527165.1 Pseudomonas sp. | reverse complement strand
ACACCTGATCGATCCCTACGGAGGCCAGGCCGATCTCGCCGCCCGCCTGCTCAGACACGTATCCCCTGCGTTCGCCGAGGACCCGCTAAGGGTGCTGCGTGTGGCCCGCTTTGCTGCGCGCTATGCCGAGCTTGGCTTCAACGTCGCGCCTGAAACGCAGATACTGATGCGTCAGCTCGCCGAGTCGGGTGAACTTCAGGCGCTGACACCGGAACGCAGCTGGAAGGAAATATCGCGCGCCCTGATGGAGCCTCGCCCCGACGTGTTCGTACAAGTGCTACGCGACTGCGGCGCCCTACAGGTACTGTTTCCGGAAATCGACCGGATGTTCAGCGTGCCACAACCGGACACACGCACCTCCACGCTCGGCACTGGCGAACATATGCTCAGGGTAATGCGTCAATGCGCGATCCACGAGCAGCCTCTGACGGTGCGCTGGGCGTGCCTGCTACAGCATCTGGGCAGGACAGGAACGCTGAACGCACAAGGGGCGGAGCCTCGCAAAGAGGGATTGCAGCTGATCAAGGCCGTTAACGATCGGTACAAGGTGCCACGGGACTGCCAGGAACTGGCCCTGCTGGCCGGTGAGTTCTACGCCCAGGGTCATGGGGCGATGCAGCTACCGGCGCCAGCGCTGTTCGAGCTGCTTCAGCACTTCGACATCTACCGCCGTCCGGAGCGCTTCGAGCAGTTCATCGCCGCCTGCGAAATGGATGCGAAGGGCCGCCCTGATCTGGAAGCACGCGATTTTCCTCAGGCCGACTATTTGCGCGGTGCCGCCGAGTCCGCCCGCGCCGTGCAGGTGAAACCGCTGATCGAGCAGGGCTACAAAGGAGCGGAGTTGGGCGAAGCACTCAAGCGCGAACGCCTGCAAGCAGTCCGGGAATACCAGCGCCAGCACCAGAGCAACGCCGATTGATTCAGGAATACCGCGCCTTTAGTGATAGCTGCTGCTCACGAATGCCGGCAAGCGGGCCAGATCGGGCGTACCGGGCGAATAGCCAAAACGGCTGATTCATGTCTCGACGGGCGCCCCACGGCGAACGCAGCCCGCAGAGCTATCAGTTGATCAGGCCGATTGATCAGATTGTCGTCTTGCGTTGCCGGCCAAAAGCCTCGCCCCGAGGGCGGACCTTCCACAGATAAGCGCGAGCGCGAGTCCGCGGCTTGAGCTAACCACCAACAGGCCGCTAACTACTCGAACAGGACCGTATCAGCGCGGCAGGCGTCAGCTCCTGACCGTTCCACCGGAACGGCACCGGCCACAGCTGCTGCTTGATGGACGAATCGCGCCACAACTCGGCGAAGTTCCGACCCGCGCCGGGATGCATCACCTGCGGCGCCAGCAACGCCAGCGGCCAGAGCACGAACGCGTTCTTCAGCGTCTCCGGACGCGGCAGTTCCAGTCCATGAAAATTGCCGACTAGGTCATCATACATCAGCACATCGATATCCAGCGGCAAGCCTTTGCGATCCGGCGCGTAGCGACCATTGTCCGCCTCGATGAACTTGAGTCGGCGGTCCAGCTCCATTAACGGCAGGTCGGTGGTTCCCGAAACGACCAGATTGAAGAAATTGTCGCCCTTGTAGCCGACCGCGAGGCTCTCAAAGACGGGCGAGCAGCGCATGTCATCGAGCAGTTGCGCCAGCGCATCGAGACCGGCGGTCAAATTCTGCTCGCGCCGGCTATTGCTGCCGAGCCCCAGCAATACGTGAGTCAGCGGCATCCGCGTTCGATCTCCACGCCTAGCGCCGAAGCGCGGGTATTGACACCCGGCTTGGTAACCCGCAGCCGGAGCCAGGGGATGCCGAACTGGTTCATCAAGCCGGCGGCCAGACACTCGGCGAAAGTTTCGACCAACTCGAAGCGCGAAGCCTGCGCGAACCGATCGATGGCGACGGTTACCTCGGCATAATCCAGCGCCTTTTCCAACTCGTCGTTCTCCGCGGCGGGACGAATGTCCCAGCCGAAGGTCAGATCCAGACGCAGGCACTGCCGAATGCCGCGCTCCCAATCATAAGCGCCGATCAGCGTATCCACTTCCAGCCCTTCGATGAAAACTGTATCCACGCAACTCTCTCCCGCGGCACGACAACTTCAGTGCGCACCGTTAGACTCAGGAGCTCCTTGCCCCGGATGGATGCCATGTTCTGGCAACTGACACTGCTCGCCTATCTGACCGGTTCTCTGTCATTCGCCATTCTACTCAGTCGCCTGGCCGGCGTACCCGATCCACGCGCCAGTGGCTCCGGCAACCCCGGCGCCACCAACATGCTGCGGCTCGCTGGCAGACGCCTGGCAATCAGCACCTTGTTCGGCGATCTGCTCAAGGGCCTTCTGCCGGTCCTGCTCGCCGCGGCGCTGGGCCTGCCGATCCAGCAACAAGCCTGGATCGCGCTTGCGGCGGTGCTGGGCCATCTGTATCCGTTGTATTTCCGCTTTCGTGGCGGTAAGGGCGTGGCCACCGCTGCGGGCGCCCTGCTCGGCCTGCACCCACCGACCGCACTGCTGGCCCTGGCCATCTGGTTGGTGGTGTTCAAGGTGACCCGGACCAGCTCGCTGGCCGCACTTGCCGCCTTACCGCTCTGCCTGCCTCTGCTGGCCTGGCAACAGCCTGGCGCGCTCTGGCCCATGGCAATGCTGGCCGCGCTTATCGTCTGGCGTCACCGAAACAATCTGCGCGACCTGTTCGCCGGCACAGAGCGACACTTTTAGGCTCTTAGCCGATTATTCACACCACCGCCAGCGTCTCCATCGGCCAGCGCGCCTGGACCGAAATCTCCGGTCCGTCCTGCTGGCCGGCCAGCAATCGCTGGCAGCCGGCGTAAGCGATCATCGCACCATTGTCGGTACAGAAACGTGGCCGCGCATAAAACACTTTTCCCTTCAGCTCGCCGAGCATCTCTTCGAGACTCTGACGCAGCGCCAGATTGGCGCTCACGCCGCCGGCAATCACCAGACTATTCAGGCCCGTCTGCTTCAGGGCGCGTCGGCATTTGATGGTTAGCGTCTCGACTACCGCCTGCTGAAAGGCCAGCGCGATATCGCAACGAGTCTGTTCGCCATCGTCGCCAGCGCTACGGCATTGCTGCCAGGTGGTGAGGGTCGATGTCTTGAGTCCGCTGAAACTGAAATCCAGCCCCGGTCGATCGGTCATGGGCCGTGGAAAGAGGAAACGCCCAGGCGTGCCGCGTTCAGCGAGCAGAGCGATTTC
>DPSI01000471.1 GCA_003527165.1 Pseudomonas sp. | reverse complement strand
GCGGGGCGCGCCTCCCACAAAGTTTCGTGCATGCCTCGCGGTCGGTGCAGGGGGCACCTCCGGGCGAAGCTCTGATGCTTGTCGACGCTTACTGTCGATTGCCTTGCGGAGCAGGTTCGATCCAGGCTGGGAACGCCTGCTCGGTGCGCCTTTCAACCCTTCGCCGCGGGGCACCTCCCACTATGTTTCGTGCATGCCTCGCGGTTGGTGGGAGGCCCGACCCGGGGCGAAGCTTTTGCGTTTTGGCTGCCGCGGCAGATTTGTCCGGAGCATGTCTGGCGCTTCTGGTTAATCTTTTGGTTCGACGGGAAGAAGCGCTACGGTTGTCGGTCGGTCCTGGAGTGCCGCCAACCGCTTGAGCTCCTCGTTCACCGCGCAACGGTCGCGTGGGTTTTCCACCTTGGTATCGGCGACATCGCGCACGGCGTGGATCTCGTCGAGAATTGCCTCCAGCTGCGCTTCGCTCGGGCTGCCATGCAGGGCGTTCTTCAGGCACCGCAACAGCGTGATCAAGACCTGTGGGTCATGGCCGCCATAGATCCGAATCGGCGCGATCACGGCCTGCAGCATGCTCTGCATGCCCAATTGCGGGTAGAAGAGGCGCGGTTGGTGGTCGACGCAGCCGATGTCATAAGGCGCTACGCCACCGAGCCGTTTCAGCAGTACGCCGATCAGATTGACCGCCCGCATGGCGGTCCCGGGGTCGTTGATGGCTGGGCTGATGGCCTTCACCGCAATCTCTGACATCTGCCGCATGCCGTAGGCGATGTTGGCGCCTGCAAATTCCTTGTCGTGGAAGTCGAAGCAATCCAGCACTTCGGCTGCATCCTCCTTGCTCAATGGCTCGCTGAATTTGATCAGCGGATGACCTTCGATGAGGAAGAAACCCGGCTCTACCTGGATCATGGCGATCAGGTTGCGTTTGTGCAGCACCTTGCCCAGGCGTCGTTCGTTTACCTCGCGCAGGTAGCCCGGCCGGGCGGCCGGCAGGCACCACCAGTCGGTCGCATCGGGAATCTCGGCGAGGCCAGCGATCCGTCGCCTGCGCTTGTCCAGGTTCACCGATGCGCCGCTGTAAAGCTGACTGAGTATCCAGTCGACCTGAATCGACTGCGACACCGAGCGGATGAATACAACGAACAGCGCCATGCACAACATGCCGAACAGCAGTGCCAGCGACAATCCGAGCGCCGGCACGCTGGTCGGGTCGTTCTTGTTCAGGGTGCTGATCATCAGCAGGTAATAGACGATGCTGCCCAGGTAGATGCCGAGAATCACCTGATTGCGCGTGTCGCTAATCAGGCCGGGCAGCACGCGTGGAGACAGGCGGGCCGCGGCGCCGTTGAGCACGACCATCACCATGGAAAAACTGAACACGGTAAGGGAAATGATGCCGGTAATCAGCGTGCCGAGAATTTCACGGCTGTTATCGGCGTCGATCAGGCCGGGTGGCAGCTGGTCGCGTAGCGCTGTGGCGAGCGAGGTCGACTCGAATGCCAATACCAAGGCGGCTACCACGACGTAACCGGCGGGGATCAGGACCGGGTAGAAGGCGATGCTTTCCTTGATGCGTGTAACCACACGAAAGAATACGTTGGCTGGATCTGACATCCTCGAATCCCGACATGACGGGCGCAGGCCCTGGCATTTCTATGACCACAAGGGGCGGCGAAGTACGCCTTGGTCTAAGCGTCTATGCTCTAGGGAAGAAATTCGTTCCTCGATGGCTCGCAAGTCAGCGGAACGCTTTGACCCCGCGTTGCTCGAACGTGAAGCCGCCAGGCGCTTGGTTTGATTCGTATGGTTCGCCTGTGGGGTGGGGTTATTCTAAACGATAACAAGACCGAGCTGTGAGGTAATTGTCCATGAGTGCTGCGTCCCTGTATCCCGTGAACCCGGAAGTTGCGGCTCGGTCGCTGACCGATGAGGCCGCCTATAAAGCCATGTACCAACAGTCGGTGGTCAACCCTGACGGCTTCTGGCGCGAGCAGGCAGAGCGCATTGACTGGATCAAGCCCTTTTCCCGGGTCAAGCAGACCTCCTTCGATGATCATCACGTCGATATCAAGTGGTTTGCCGACGGCACGCTGAACGTGTCGGCCAATTGCCTGGATCGCCATCTCGAAGCGCGGGGTGACGAGGTCGCGATCATCTGGGAGGGGGACGATCCGTCCGAGCACCGCCAGATCACTTACCGCGAGTTGCACCACGAGGTCAGCAAGTTCGCCAACGCCCTGCGCGGGCAGGACGTGCATCGGGGTGACGTGGTTACCATCTACATGCCGATGATTCCCGAGGTGGCGGTGGCGATGCTGGCCTGCGCCCGCATCGGCGCCATTCATTCGGTGGTATTCGGTGGTTTCTCCCCGGAGGCCTTGGCCGGCCGGATCATCGACGGCAGCTCGAAGGTGGTGATTACCGCCGATGAAGGGCTGCGCGGCGGCAAGAAGATACCGCTGAAGAGCAATGTCGATGAAGCGCTGACCAATCCTCAAACCAGCTGCGTACAGAAGATCATCGTGGTGCGTCGTACCGGTGGCGATATCAGATGGCACCCGCATCGCGATATCTGGTACGACGATCTCATGCGCGTGGCTGGTGACGTTTGCGCGCCCAAGGAGATGGGCGCCGAGGAGCCGCTGTTTATCCTTTACACCTCCGGCTCCACCGGCAAGCCCAAGGGCGTGATGCACACCTCGGGCGGTTACCTGCTCTACGCTGCGCTGACCCATGAGCGGGTCTTCGATTATCGGCCCGGTGAGATTTACTGGTGCACCGCCGACGTGGG
>DPSI01000296.1 GCA_003527165.1 Pseudomonas sp. | reverse complement strand
CCTGCAAACTGGCCCAGAGCGGCCTGAAGGACGAAGGGCTGCTTGAGGCGCCGATGCGCGTCACCTACATGCCCGGCGGTGTCGGCGCGGTGGCCTACAACGCAGTGATCGCCCAGCGCGCCGCCGACCCGGCGACCATCACGGCATTCTCCAGCGGCTCGCTGCTGAACCTGGCGCAAGGCAAGTTCGGTCGTTATGACGAGACCAACGTGCGCTGGCTGGCCGGCATCGGCACCGACTACGGCGCCATTTCGGTACGCGCCGACGCGCCTTACAAGAATCTCGACGACCTGATCGAAGCGGTTAAGAAGGACCCCAGCAGCGTAGTCTTCGGTGCCGGCGCGACCATCGGTGGCCAAGACTGGATGCAGACCGCCCTGATCGCCCGCGCGGCCGGCGTGGACCCGAAAAAGCTGCGCTATGTCGCCTTCGAAGGCGGCGGTGAAACCCTCACCGCCATGCTCGGCGGCCATGTCCAGGTCACCAGCAGCGGTCTGGGCGAGGTCGCGCCACAGCTCGAAGCCGGCAAGATCCGCATCCTCGCGGTGCTTTCCGATGACCGCCTGCCGGGCAAGATGTCGGAGATCCCGACCGCCAAGGAACAGGGCTACGACATCAGCTGGCCGGTGATCCGTGGCTTCTACATGGGGCCGGAAGTCGGCGACGAAGATTTCAGCTGGTGGAAGGCGCAGTTCGACACCCTGCTGGGTGACGAGGATTTCGCCAAGCTGCGCGAGCAACGTGACCTCTTCCCGCTGTCCATGACCGGCGATGAGCTCACCGCCTTCGTCAACAAGCAGGTCGCAGATTACAAGGCACTCGCCGCCGAGTTCGGCCTGGTCAAGTAACACCCCGTTGGCAGCGGGCTTCCGGATGGGCGCCGCTGCCAGCTCCTCCCGAGGTAACCCACCATGTACGTTCGTGTCTTCGCCGCGGCGTGGCTGCTCGCCTGCGCCGGTCTCGCGCTGCTCGCCTGGGGCTTCGAGGCGCCCTTCGCCTACGACCCCGTCGGCCCGCGCGCCTACCCGCTACTGCTACTGTTTCTGATGGCCTGCGGCGCGCTCTGGCTGCTCTGCAAACCACACGGCGACCCGACGCCACCGTTCGACTGGACGATGGCCCGACGAGCCCTGTTCTGCGTGCTGGTACTGCTGGCGTACGCACTCCTGTTCGAGAAGCTCGGCTTCGTTGTTACCACGGCGCTGGCCACCTTCGGCCTGGGCCTGCTGTTCAACGGGCGCTTGTGGCCCTGCCTTATCAGTGGCGTGCTGATGGGCGTGCTGCTCTACGGCCTGTTCGACCTGTTGCTTGATGTTCCGCTGCCGCTCGGCGTGCTGCGCTTGCTGGAGAGCTGAAAATGGAAACCTTGAATTTCTTGATGCAGGGCTTCGATGTCGCCACACGGCCGACGAACCTGTTGGTGGCACTATTCGGCGCCTTTGTCGGCACTGTCGTCGGTCTGTTGCCGGGGCTGGGCCCGATCAACGGCGTGGCCTTGTTGCTGCCCCTGGCCTTTGCCCTGGGCCTGCCGCCGGAGACCGCACTGATCCTGCTGGCTGCGGTGTACCTGGGTTGCGAATACGGCGGACGTATTTCGGCGATCCTGCTCAATGTCCCCGGCGATGCCGCCGCGGTGATGACCACCCTTGACGGCTACCCTTTGGCGCGCCAGGGCAAGGCCGGCATCGCCCTGTCGCTGTCCGCGGTCAGCTCGTTCATCGGCAGTATCATCGCGACATGTGGCGTGGTGCTGTTCGCCCCACTGCTGGCGAAATGGGCGGTGGCCTTCGGCCCGGCGGAATACTTCGTGCTGATGATTTTCGCCATTGCCTGTCTCGGCGGCATGGTCGGCGACAAGCCGGTGAAAACCCTGATGGCGGCATTGATCGGCCTGGGCCTGGCCACGGTCGGCGTGGACGCGACCACCGGCGTCTACCGGTTCACCTTCGGCAGCGTCAGCCTGTCGGATGGCATTCAGTTCGTTATCGTGGTGATCGGCTTCTTCAGCGTCAGCGAAGTACTGTTGATGCTGGAAAAGACCCACAGCGGGCAAAAAGCGGTCAAGGCCAGCGGGCGTTTGCTGTTCAACTTCAAGGAGTTCTGCCTGACCTTCTGGACCATGGTCCGCAGCGCCCTGGCCGGCTTTGTCATCGGCACCCTGCCCGGTGCCGGCGCCACCATCGCCAGCGCCATGACCTATATGAGCGAAAAGCGCATGGCCGGTACCAGCGGCAAGTTCGGTGAAGGCGACCTGCGCGGCCTGGCGGCCCCCGAAGCCGCCAACAATGCCTCCGCTTGCGGTTCGCTGATTCCGATGCTGACCCTCGGCGTGCCCGGTTCGGGCACCACGGCGGTGATGATCGGCGCGCTGACGCTGTACAACATCACACCCGGCCCGTTGCTGTTCGAACAGCAGCCCGACGTGGTCTGGGGCCTGATCGCCTCGCTGTTCATCGGCAACGTCATCCTGCTGGTGATGAATATTCCGCTGGTCGGGCTGTTCTCCAAGATGCTCAGCGTGCCCAACTGGGTCCTGGTACCCGCAATCACGGCGATCAGTTTGGTCGGCGTGTATTCGGTACACAGCACCACGTTCGACCTGGTGCTGATGGTGGGCCTCGGGGTGTTCGGCTATCTGCTGCGCAAGTTGGAGTTCCCGCTGTCGTCATTGATTCTCGGCTTCGTGCTCGGCGAGATGATGGAAGACAACCTGCGCCGCGCGCTGTCGATTTCGGCAGGCGATTTAGGCATCCTCTGGGGCAGTCCAATTACTTTGGTGCTGTGGGCGATGGCCGCGCTGATGCTGGCAATGCCCGGCCTACGCTGGTGGCGTCAGCGTCGCCGCGCCAAGCTGAACGAGGCGCATGCCTGATATGCAATATCTGCGGCTTCCCGCCTGGTGGGCGACGCCTCTGGTCGGCATCCTCGGCGGCTGGCTGGCAAGCCTGGCGAACTGGCCGCTGCCCTGGATGGTCGGCTCGCTGCTGGCGGTCATCGCGGTGCGCTGCAGCGGTTGGCTGGTAAAGGAAGTACCCCATGGACGACAGGTCGGGCAATGGCTGATCGCCAGCGCCATTGGCCTGCACTTCACCAGCGAGGTCATGCAGCAGGTACTCGAGCACTTCGGCGTGATCCTCGCCGGCGCGCTTGGCACCCTGGCGCTGAGTCTGATCGGTATTTTCATCCTGCTACGCAGCGGTACCGATCGCGCTACGGCATTCTTTGCCAGCATGCCGGGCGGGGCCAGCGAGATGGTCAACCTGGCCAGCCGTCACGATGCGCAGCCAGCGATGGTCGCTGCGGCCCATAGCATGCGCTTGCTGCTGGTGGTGCTGATCATCCCGGCGCTGTTCACCTGGAGCCTGCCGCCAGTGGACGCCCCGCCGCCAGCGCCGGTCAGCTGGCCTTGGCTGGCCCTGTTGCTGCCTGCCGGTGGGCTGCTGGCGCTGCTATGGAAAAAGCTCGACCAGCCCAATCCCTGGATGCTCGGGCCGCTGACAGCCTGTGCTGCCGCCAGCGCCCTGTTCGACCTTCATCTGGGTATGCCCGAGGGTATCGGCCAGTTCGGCCAGTGGCTGATCGGCTGCTCGCTGGGTTGCCACTTCGACCGGCCGTTCTTTCGCAGCGCTCCGCGATTCATGCTGCGAATTCTGCTGTTCACGCTGCTGGCGATGCTCGCTGCGGCGGGTCTGGCCGAGGCGCTGGGTTGGGCGGCGACCCTTAATCAGACATCGCTGATGCTAGGGATGATGCCGGGCGGCATCACCGAGCTGTGCCTGACGGCCGAGGCACTGCAACTGTCGGTCGCCCTGGTGACCGCGTTGCAGGTGCTGCGATTGTTCCTCGTGATGTTTCTTGCCGAGCCGTTATTCCGGCTCTGGCAACGGACCACGCAGTAACCCGCCGATTGGCGGGTTCTGTTTGAATAGGGCTGGCGGTTAGTACTCGCTTTCGGCCGCTGAACCTTAGACGCTCCGCTTTAGCCAAAGAACCAGTAGCACACCAGAACCGCCGCCACGATACCGGCGAAATCCGCCGCCAGGGCGCATCCCACCGCATGCCGCGCCCGCTGGATACCGACCGCGCCGAAATACACCGCCAGTACATAAAAGGTCGTCTCGGTGCTGCCCTGTACCGTTGCAGCGACCAGCGCCGGGAAGCTGTCGACGCCCTGGCTCTGCATGGTCTCGATGAGCATGGCGCGCGCCGCGCTGCCGGAGAAGGGTTTGACCAGCGCCGTGGGCAGCGCATCGACGAAGCGGGTATCCCAACCCAGCGCTTCGACCAACCAGCGAATGCCATCGAGCCCGAAATCCAGCGCGCCGGAAGCCCGCAACACGCCGATCGCACAGAGCATCGCGATCAGGTAGGGCAGCAGGCTCTTGGCGACATCGAAGCCCTCTTGCGCTCCTTCGACGAAGCTTTCATAGACCGGCACCTTGCGCAGCGCACCTATGACTATAAAGGTGACGATCAGCCCGAACAGGGTGAGGTTGCCGAGCAGAGACGACAACGAAGCCAGCGCGGTGGCCGAAAGCCCGGCCAGCAGCGCCATGAAGCCACCCAGCAACAGCGCGCCCGGAACGAGATAGGCCAGCACCACCGGATCCCAGATGCGCAGCCGCTGCACCAGCGCCACAGCCAACAGACCCGCCATCGAGGACGCAGTGGTTGCCAGCAGGATCGGCAGAAACACCAGGGTCGGATCTTCGGCACCCTGCTGCACGCGGTACATGAAGATCGAAACCGGCAGCAGCGTCAGCGACGACGTGTTAAGCACCAGAAACAGGACTTGCGCGTTGCTTGCCACCGTCTTGTTGGGATTAAGCTCCTGCAATGCACGCATGGCCCGAAGGCCGATGGGCGTGGCGGCGTTGTCCAAACCCAAGCCATTGGCGGCGAAGTTGAGCGTGATCAGCCCCAGCGCTGGATGGCCGGCAGGCACTTCGGGCATCAGACGACGGAACAGCGGACCCAGCAGGCGCGCCAGCAATTCAATCAGGCCAGCCTTCTCGGCAATGCGCAGGAAGCCGAGCCAGAGCGTCAGGGTGCCGAGCAGCACGATCATGATTTCCACGGCCAGCTTGGCCATGGCGAACAGGCTTTCGACCAAGGCGGCGAACACGGCCGGATCGCCACCCAACAGCCAGCGCCCAAGCGCAGCAATCGCGGCGACTAAAAAAAAGCCCAGCCAAAGGCCGTTGAGCATGTGTTTCTCCAACGAGTGATTGCGCGCGATGATAGCGGTGCAGCTGGAGAACGGCCATGAACAGGAAGGGATAGATCTACCGTGGAACGACGGTCAGAATGTCAGCGAGAGGTGCCTAGACGGCTGGGAAACGTCGTTCAGGCCTGACCCAGCCCCGAGCGGTCCCGCAAGAGGATTCGCTGGTGACGCTCCCGGAACGGGGATGTCGTCGACTACGAAAATCGCAAGCCGAAGGTGGTGGGGCCCACCTTCGGTTGCCTTTCGCCGAACCCGGTCCCTAAGGAGGCACTCCCTGTACCCCTAGGTCGCTCCGTCGAACAGAGCATCCCGACCCCCTGGTTCCCCCGCCGTGCGGGCTGACGAGTGGTCGTCGAACGATCACTCAGGTCTGCTGCCAGCCTCCGCATTCTGATGCGAAGGTATCGAATATCGGCATCCCGCCTGTGTTGCCTCCGTGGTGTTGCAGCCGCCCTCTCGAGCGGCATTACTGCATCAGACACGCGGGCCGCGGCCTCGACCGAAAATCAGCGAAGCGACAAACAGCACCAGGAAAACCACGAACAGGATCTTGGCGATGCCCGTTGCGGTTCCAGCGATACCACCGAAGCCCAGTACCGCAGCGATGATGGCGATGATCAGGAATGTAATAGCCCAACTCAGCATGGTGTGACTCCTCTTCGGTTCAGGACATCTTCAGCGGGACCGATATCAGCAACATCAGCTCGCGGATTTACGACTCAGAAAACCCAGCGTTGCTCCGACCGCACCTGCACGTAATCAATCGTCTTCGGGGCAGGGCCGGTTTGCACGATCCCTACTGGTTGAGCGTCGTACATGCGGATTCGTTCCGCTGATTCGTGCTGTGCCTGGCTGAGCGGCTGCGACATCGGCCGCTCGGCACCAACGATCAGCGTCACCACAGCGGCGGTAAGGAAACCTTTGCTAACCAGTGAGAAACGTGCTTGACGATTCATCCTCAACTCCTTCTAAGCATGCGGGGCATGTCTGTCTTAGTGGGTTCTGTTGCAGGCCTCATGCCAGCCTTAACAAATAGATTTTTCTATATAATTCAATGGGTTAGCCTGGGTACATATAGCCGCGTCAGTTTATATTGCACGATGCTGTCAACAGACACCGGGCGATTTGCACGACGGCCTAATCCCAGCCTCTTTCGTTAGTTGGAAGCCCCGTGATTGAGCGCATGGATGCGTTCGTGGCAAGCGCGAAGTTTCGGCAGCTCAATGGCCAACAGCGCCTTCACGTCAGGCTCAGCTGTTTTCAGCGCATCCTCGAACGCCGCGAGAATGCGCTCTTCCGTCTGATCCAATTGATCGATGTACACCGCATCGGCATCGCCGATCCGGGCTTTGGCGTCGGCATACATCTCGCGAAGCTTGCCGGCCGTAGTGCCGCCCTGGGCCGGTTGCTCCTGGTTGGCAGCAACCTTCACCGAAAGCGCCTGGATCACGTGCGTCTTGGCCTGAGCCATATCGCGGAACAGATGCTGCAGCTCGACGTCCGCGACCACTTCGAGCGCGTGCTGATAAAAATGCTGGCCGTCGCGAGTGATCTCGATTAGCTCGTTGAGTTGGGTCATGTTTTCGTTCATGAGGTCCTCCGGATCTGATGCGATGCGCCCCGGCTGCGGCCGATCGAGCGCGTTCTGCGGATAGATCGCAAGCCTCGTGCCAGCGCAAAGAGCCACGTTGTTCTTTTATAATCAGTTACTTGCGCCCCCGCTCTGCTTGCAGATTGATTGCATGGTGCAGGAAATGCCCGTCACTACCGTGCAACTTGCAAGACTTTTCGTAGACTAAAGCAGGCGCCAACCCCCTACCCGGCGTATTCGAGCCTCAATTTCAGCTCTCCCACTCGAATTGCCAGACGAACACAGCCTTTGCCTGATGGAGCATTCATGGACCAAACGACCGACGCCGGTGGCCGCATTCTCCTGGTAGATGACGAGGCCGCGATCCTGCGCACCTTTCGCTACTGCCTCGAGGATCGCGGTTATACGGTGGTCACGGCTGCCAGCGCCTCACAGGCCGAAGCGATTCTGCAGCGTCAGGTATTCGACCTGTGCTTTCTCGACCTGCGCCTCGGCGAAGACAACGGTCTCGATGTCCTGCAGCAGATGCGCGTGCTCGCACCCTGGATGCGCGTGGTGATCGTCACCGCGCATTCGGCCGTGGACACCGCCGTGGATGCGATGCAGGCGGGTGCCGCGGATTACCTGGTCAAGCCGTGCAGTCCGGAACAGCTGCGCCTGTCGGCGGCCAAGCAACTGGAAGTCCGCCAGATGGCGGCGCGTCTGGAGGCGCTGGAAGGCGAGGTGCAGAAGCGCAGCGATGCACTGGGTTCGCACAGTCCGGCGATGATGAGTGTGCTGGAGACCGCCCGGCAGGTGGCCGATACCGATGCCAACATCCTCATCCTCGGCGAATCCGGCACCGGCAAAGGCGAACTGGCGCGGGCGATCCACAACTGGAGTCGGCGGGCGAAGAAAGCGTTCATCACCATCAACTGCCCTTCGTTGTCGGCGGACCTGATGGAGAGCGAGCTGTTCGGGCACAACCGCGGCGCCTTCACCGGTGCCACCGAAAGCACGCTGGGACGCGTCAATCAGGCCGACGGCGGCACGTTGTTTCTCGACGAAATTGGCGATTTCCCCCTGGCCTTACAGCCGAAACTGCTTCGATTCATTCAAGACAAGGAATACGAGCGCGTCGGTGATCCGGTCACGCGGCGGGCCGATGTCCGCATCCTTGCCGCAACCAACCTGAACCTCGAGGAAATGGTTCGTGAAGGCCGTTTTCGTGAGGATCTGCTCTACCGCCTGAATGTCATCACGCTGAACCTGCCTCCCATGCGCGAGCGGCCAGAGGATGTACTGGCCCTCGCCGAACGGTTCCTGG
>DPSI01000289.1 GCA_003527165.1 Pseudomonas sp. | reverse complement strand
GTTTTTGCCTCGCCCCGGCTGTTTCGGCTGCGTTTTCAGGTCGTGCTAGAGCTGTTCTTGCTCATACCTGTCGAGCGTATCGCGCGCGATGATCTGGCCCAGCTTGATCAGTTCGGGCGCCTTGTAAAACTCGTAGAAACGACAGGCGCGCTTGGGAATATTGACCAGCACGTTGGGCGGGTAACCGGCGATCTTGTATTGAGTCAGCGAGGACTGCATCACCTCGAAGCTCTGGTTAATCAGTTCGAGCAGCGACGCTGGCCCGCCCACATCCACCACCATCGACCCCTCTGCGGATTTCGGCGCGCTTTGCCCTGTCGGGGCTGTCGGCGGCTGATTGGCGCCTGATCCGTCAGCGGCCTGGAGTTCGGCGATGTGTTCCTCCAGCCCCTTGCTGCGCCAGAATGGAATGTGCGAGCTGATCGAGCTGACCATGGAATCGAAGCGACCCGGACGGATCACCTCTGGCAGCGGGTATTGCCGATGGTTGTTGGCGTTGAGGTTGACCGCGATGATGATATCGCTGTGGCTGGAGACAACCGGCACGATCGGCAAAGGGTTTAGTATCCCGCCGTCGACCAGCATCCGGTTGCCCTGCATGACCGGCGTAAACAAGCTGGGTATAGCCGCTGAAGCGCGCATCGCCAGTTCCAGGTTGCCTTCCTGAAACCATATTTCCTGCTGGTTGGTGAGGTCGGCTGCGACGGCGGTGAAGGGGATCGGCAAATCCTCGATGTTGATCGAACCCAGCATGTCTCGGATACGACCGAAGATTTTCTCACCTCGTATCGCCCCGAGGCTGAAGCTCGGATCGACCAGGCGCAGCATGTCAAAGTAATCCAGGCTCTCGATCCATTCCCGGTACTCGTCCAGCTTGCCTGCGGCGTAAATTCCACCGACCACCGCGCCCATCGAGCAACCTGCAACGCAGTTGATCTCGTAGCCCCGGGCCGTGAGTTCTTCGATGACACCGATGTGCGCATAACCGCGCGCGCCACCCGACCCCAATACCAGTGCGACCTTGTTGCCCATGCGATTCTCCCTTTGGCAAGGGCGATAGCTTCAAGCTTCAAACTGCAAGCTTCAAGTTAAAAGCCAGGGGTGGACACTGAATGGCTACGAAACCTTATCGATGCGGCGCGGGATGGCGGCTCCAGCGTTTGCTACAATCGGTGCCCGTTTTTTTGCCAGCGTCACGAGACCCTTCCCAGATGAGCGAACCCATCCGCCTCACTCAATACAGCCATGGTGCCGGCTGCGGCTGCAAGATTTCGCCCAAGGTGCTGGACGTGATCCTCGCCGGCAGTGGCGCGCAAAATCTCGATCCGCGCCTGTGGGTTGGCAATGCCTCGCGTGACGATGCCGCCGTGTATGGCATCGATGACGAGCGCGGCGTGGTATCGACCACCGACTTCTTCATGCCCATCGTCGACGACCCGTTCGACTTCGGCCGCATCGCCGCCACCAACGCCATCAGCGATATCTACGCCATGGGCGGCGAGCCGTTGATGGCCATCGCGATTCTCGGCTGGCCGGTCAACTTGCTGCCACCGGAAGTGGCCCGTGAGGTCATCGCCGGCGGTCGTGCGGTGTGCGACGCAGCGGGCATTCCACTGGCCGGCGGCCATTCGATCGATGCTCCCGAGCCGATCTTCGGCCTGGCAGTGACCGGTCTGGTGAATAAGGCCCAGATGAAGCGAAATGACACGGCGTCGGTCGGCTGCAAGCTCTACCTGACCAAACCGCTTGGAATCGGCATTCTCACCACCGCCGAGAAGAAGGCCAAGCTGCGGGCCGAGGATGTCGGTCGAGCGCGCGACTGGATGTGCACGCTGAATACGCCCGGCAGCCGCTTTGGCAAGCTCGCGGGTGTCCGCGCCATGACCGATGTCACCGGCTTCGGCCTGCTCGGGCATCTGGTGGAAATGGCCGACGGCAGCGGTGTCACCGCGCGTGTCGATTACGCCCGCGTGCCGCGGCTGGAGGGTGTCGAATATTACTTGGAGCAAGGGTGCGTACCCGGCGGAACCGGGCGTAACTTCGAAAGCTATGGCGACCGTATCGCCGTGCTCGATGAGACCCGCAAGCAGCTGCTCTGCGACCCGCAGACCAGTGGTGGGCTGTTGGTGGCGGTAGCGCCCGAGGGCGAGGCGGAATTTCTCGCTGTCGCGGCCGAGCTTGGTTTGGCGCTCGAGCCGATCGGCGAGCTGGTCGAAGCCGGCGCCTTTGCCGTCGAGGTCCGTTGATGCGCGGCGATACCGATAACTTTCGCGAGCTGTTTCTGAACGATATTCCGTTGATGGATGCTCGGGCGCCGGTGGAGTTCGCGAAGGGCGCCTTTCCCGGTGTAGTCAATCTGCCGCTGATGAACGATCTGGAACGGCAAAAGGTCGGCACCTGCTACAAGCAGCATGGCCAGCAGGCTGCGATCGAGCTTGGTCACCGACTGGTCAGTGGTCGGGTCAAGGCCGAGCGTATCCAGGCCTGGGCCGATTTCGCTCGGAAAAACCCGCAGGGCTATATCTATTGTTTCCGCGGCGGACTGCGCTCGCAATTGGTCCAGCAATGGCTCAAGACCGAGGCGGGGATCGACTATCCGCGGGTAACCGGCGGTTACAAGGCAATGCGTCAGTTTCTGCTGGAAACCATCGAGCGAGCGGCGGTTCATGGTGACTTCGTGCTGGTCGGCGGCATGACCGGCACTGGCAAAACCGAAGTGCTGGCGCGTCTGGATGATAGTGTCGACCTTGAAGGCATCGCCAATCACCGGGGCTCGAGCTTCGGCAAGCGCGCCACGCCGCAACCGGTGCAGATAGATTTCGAGAACGCACTGGCGATTCGCTTGCTGAAAATGCAGCACGCGGGTGCCAGGCAGTTCGTGCTCGAAGACGAAGCGCGACTGGTGGGCCGCTGTTCAATCCCGTTGCCGTTGTTCCAAGGCATGCAGCACTATCCATTGGTGTGGCTGGAAGACAGCCTTGAAGGTCGGGTTGATCGCATCCTCAAAGATTATGTGATCGATCTCTGTGCTGAATTCGTTGCCGAGCAGGGCGAGCATGGCTTCACAGCGTTTGCCGAGCGTTTGCAGCAAAGTCTGGTCAATATCAGTAAGCGGCTAGGCGGCGAATGCTATACGCGTCTGGCCGCGATCATGGATCAGGCACTTGCCGAACAGGCCAGCACCGGAGCCGTCGATCTGCACCGCGGATGGATCGAGGCATTGTTGAGGCAGTACTACGATCCGATGTATGCCTACCAGCGCGAGAGCAAGGCCTCTCGTATTGTGTTCGCGGGGGAGCAGGATGCCGTGGTCGAATTCCTGCGCGAGCGTGCCGCAGGCAAGCAAAACTAGGCAGGTCTCGAAGACGAGGATGTATCGATGAAGAACATGATCTGTTTGTCACTCTTGGCGTTGGCTTTGACCGGGTGCGCCGCCAAAACGGCCTACCGTGATAGCTGTGCATCTCAGCTGAACGCAGCCTGGGAAGAGCAGAGCCTTGCCGAGGCGGAAGGCTTCGCCGGTACGGTGAGCTATTCCAAGGCGATGGCCCTGCTGACCGGTGCCAAGACCCAACAGCAATTCGAGGCTTACCAAGGCTGCGTCGAAAAGGCCAAGAAAGCTCGCTTCTACCTGCGCGAGTCCCGCGCAGGGCGTTGACAGCGTTTTCCGGTGGCACCTTGGCGGGTGCCACCATTGCTCCGCACGGGCTAGATGTGCCGGTCGGTTCAGCAGGAGATATCCATGCAGCTCGACTTCTCCACTGGCACCGTCGAGGCCGGTCATCAGCAGCGAGCTACCGACTTTGCTGATCAACGTCGGGCTGAAAATGGCATGCCGAAAGATACCGCGCGCGATGCGCAGGAAGCCGGAGAACCGAGTGCCGGATTACGCAGATCCTGCCGTACCCGTCGGCGTCGTCCAAGTGCCATCTGATCTTTGCCGAAGTGCTGCTGGCGCCTATTGACGACGCGGTGCTCGACAAGCGAGGACGCATCGACCCCGCACGGCTCGATCTGGTTGGAAGGCCCGGAGGCATCAGCTACACCTATACCCGCGCGCGTTTCGAGATGCGCCGCCCATAGCGAATGCAATCCTCAGCGTTCGTCACAGCACCAACATGCAAGTCGAGCGAGCGGTCCGGGTCACAACTTCGTCAACAAAGATTGCAGCTGGCTTTGCCTGAGCGTGCGAGGTCAGTAGCATCGCTGGACGAATATAAGGAGAGTGGCATGCGCGCTAGATTGGATGGCTGTCTGCGAGCGGTAAACGAGGTACTGCTCGGCAAGCAATCTCAGGTGCGATTGGCCATGGCCTGTCTGTTAGCGAGAGGGCATCTGCTGATCGAAGACCTGCCGGGCATGGGCAAGACCACCCTCAGCCATGCGCTCGCCAAGGTGATGGGATTGGAATTCCAGCGGGTCCAGTTCACCTCGGACCTTCTACCGGGCGATATTCTCGGTACCTCGGTATTCGATAAGGACAGTGGCCAGTTCGTTTTTCATCCGGGCCCGATTTTCGCTGAGCTGGTCCTGGCGGATGAAATCAATCGGGCCACGCCCAAAAGCCAGAGTGCTCTGCTCGAGGCAATGGAAGAGGGGCAGGTCACCATCGAGGGTGCCACGCGGCCACTCCCCGATCCTTTCTTTGTTGTCGCGACGCAAAACCCGGTCAGCTCCGGCGGCACGTTTTCGCTTCCCGAATCGCAGTTGGACCGCTTCCTCATGCGACTATCTCTGGGCTATCCCGCGAAAGCCGCCGAGAAAGCGCTGTTGATGGGCGATTCGCGCCGCGATCTGCTTCTACGACTGGAGCCGTTGCTCGATCGTACCGCGCTGGTGGAAATTCAGGATGCGGTGGCGCAGGTTCGTGTCAGCGATGCATTGGTCGATTACGTGCTGCGGCTGGTCGAGGCGACCCGAACGCAACCACAGTTTGCCTGGGGCCTGTCGCCGCGGGGCAGTCTCGCGATGTTGGCCGCAGCGCGCGCCTGGGCGTTTCTCGATGGGCGCGACTACGTCATACCCGAGGATGTCCAGGCGGTGCTGCCTTCGGTGGTCGGCCATCGCCTGCGCGAGCGTGCAGATGCCACCGGTCACGGTGGTGGCGCGCTGGTTCAGGGGCTGTTGCGCGAAATACCAGCGCTCTGATGCCCAACCGCAGACACTGCCGAGGGGACACGCATGCGACTGCTACCGCGGGTACGTGATCGCTGGCTATTGAAGCGCATTCCGCCTGGCCCGAGCATGCGGCTCGACCAGCGGCGGATATTCATCATGCCGACTCCGGTGGGCATGACCTTTTTACTGGCGCTGCTACTGATGCTGATCGCGGCGATCAACTACCAGAGCAGCCTCGCCTATGCCCTGACGTTCCTGCTCGGTTCGGTATACCTGGTCGCGATCCTGCATACCTGGCGCAACCTCGCCGGACTGACCTTACAGGCTGGCGGCTCACAGGCCGTCTTTCTCGGCGAACAGGCGCGCTTGCAGGTTCGATTGGAGAGTCGTGGTCGTCTCTACCAAGCCGTCGCGCTGGGTTGGCCCAGGAGCGGTCTGCAGACAGTGGACGTGCCAGCGGGCGGAACCTGCGAAGTCGAATTGAGCCTGCCGACCGAACGACGCGGTTGGTTGCGGCCAGGACGCTTGCGCGTCGAGAGCCGCTTCCCCCTAGGCATTCTGGTGGCGTGGAGCTGGGTCGATCTGCAGCTGGCTGCCCTGGTGTATCCGCGCCCGGTGGCGGGAGCGCTGCCGGATATCGGCGGGTCGGCTGAAGAGGAACGCGAGGGCACCCGTGCTTCGGGGCCCGGCATCGATGATTATCAGGGGCTGAAGCCCTGGCAGCCGGGCGACTCGCGACGACGTCTCAACTGGAAAGCCTATTCCCGTGAACAGGGGTTGCTGGTCAAGGATTTTACCGCGCTGCTCGGGCAGGAGCCGCTGCTGGATCTG